>JAOTWM010000586.1 GCA_029862885.1 Gammaproteobacteria bacterium | reverse complement strand
TGCTTTATTTCGGTGTCATTGATCGGGTTAAAACCGGCCACGGATGATCGGGTTAGTGCCGGCAGTGAACGGATGAGTAGTTGCTACGTTATGTGCCTAAAGTTTGAGCTGTTCAAGTAGTGGTCGGGGACCTTTTCACGGGTCGTGACCCGGTGATCGGGTTTGGCCGGTTTTGAATCCAAGTTGAATGCCAGCCTGAATCCCTGGAGCCTTTCCCGTCGCCGTCGCCTCGGTCGCTTCGCCAACAGCCGCAGGCCCCCCAAAGTCGGTGGGCCAATCGACGATCCATTCCTTGGCACTCTCCAGGCCCACGACTTTGGCGGGGCCAGAGGCGGCGAGCGATCCGAGGCAAAGGCAGAGGGGATGCGGAAGGGATCCCCTGGTGCCCATTCCTGTTGCAGAGTCCGAGGGAGCGGCGACCGTGCCCGTTATTGAGACTGGGCACGATTTCAACAGGTATCAGATGTCGCCGCGCCTTGCTAGCGCTCGTTAGACGGCGGATACGGAGCTCGTTTTCCTGTGGCCACCGCCTCAGTCTCAATAAGGGGTATCCGAGGATGTTGTTCATTCGTCTGCCTCCTCTTTCTTCTTGTTCGTTGGGTCTTCGCCGTCGGCTGGAGAGGAATCATTCGGATTGCGGAGTCGATAGCTCCTGCCCTTGATCGTGATCAAATCGGCATGCTGCAAGAAGCGATCGAGAATCGCCGTGGCCGACGGTACATCCCCTATCAGCTTGCCCCAATCTTCCAGCGGACGGTTGGTCGTCATCATGGTGCTCCGCAATTCATGTCGACGCATGATGATCTCGAACAGAAACTCGCCACCTTTTTTCGGCAACTCCTTCATTCCCATGTCATCGAGAATCAAAAGGTCCGGTTTGAGATACTTCATCATCACACGGTCGTGCCCTTCGAACGCTTCGTCGTGCATCAGATCGCGCACGGCGTCGAAGATACTACGGTAGAGCACCGTGTGACCGCTCCTGATCAGTGCCAACCCAATCCCCTGACAAAGATGGCTCTTTCCAGTTCCCGGGGGCCCGCTGAACAGAACTCCGCGAGCATCGCGCAGAAACGCGCCGCTGGCCAGATCAAAAATCTGCTTCTTCTTGACGGAGCGATTAAATTGCCAATCAAAGTCTTCGAGTGTTTTCATGTCACGAAATGCTGCGGATTGAATGCGGCGAGAGATCAAACGGTCTTGGCGTACGGCCAGTTCATCTTCCAGGATCAACGCGAGAAACTCGTCATATTCCAAGCGGCTGGCGCGGGCTTCCTGGAGGCGAACTTCCAGCGATTGAGCGAGGCCGCTCAGCCGAAGTTTTCGCAGACGGTCAGGTAACAAAGGGTTCATTTCTTACGCTCCTTTCGAAAAGCGATGATGTTGTCCAGTGAATACTCACTGAGGGGTCGAATGATCGGGTGTTCGTCGAGGAAGTCGAACTGCTTTTGAGTGGGCGCCTCGCGGCCCCGAGCTTGCTGTTTGAGCAGTTGTCGAAGGGTCTGCAAACGGTAGGCGCCGTAGGACAAAGCGGTCTTGCACGCCTGCTCAACAGCGGCGTCGGAATGCTTGTCGGCTAGCGTTTTGAGCCCTAGCAGCACCCGCACGGCGGCGACTCCGCGGACGCTGGTCATGGCTTCGGACCACTTCTTCGCGTGAGGCCCGATGTGCGATGTCTTGCGCAACAACCAGTCCGCATTCCGTTCAATCGCCGAGACCTTCTGCCAGGGAATGTGCTCATTGGCCGTTTGGAACTGACCTGGCTGAACGCGAGCGTGAAGTTTCAGTTCTTCAAAGCGTTCGTTGAACAGCCGGACGAGATGACTATCCCAGCGGACCCAGATGCGACGGCCAACGTACTCCGGTGGCGCGCTGTAGAAAGCATCTTCGATCACAATGTGTCCGTCGCGATGCACGGTTCGCCTGTCTTCTTGGAAGTTCGGAAAACGGTCGCGCGGTAACGGCAGCAGAGCCGGGCGTTCAACTTCCTCGAACAACTGTGCAGCCTGCTTCTTTGTGGTGCCGTGAATGCGAGTGTCGGCGACGCGCTTCTCCCAATCGAGCAGGAACTCGTTCTGCTCGGCGAGGCTCGAAAAGGTGCGTCCGCGAAGTGCGTTCGACTTGACGTACTTGACGCCCGACTCGACCTTGCCCTTGTGTCGGGGAGTGTAGGGTCGTGTGGGCAACACCGCCGTGCCATAGTGACGCGCGAAGGACTGCAGCTTCGGATGGACGAGTGGGTCGTACCAATCCGCCTTGGGAACAGCCGCCTTCAAGTTGTCGATCACCAACTGTTTGACGGCTCCTCCAAAGTAGTGGAAGGCGTTTTCCAAACATTCGATGAAGGCGTCGGTGGTCTGGCGATAGACGACTTGGCTGTACGCCTTGCGCGAATGGCTGAGCACAATGCGAAAGACCCATGGCCGTCGGCGCTTTCCATCGGCGGTTTGGATCCAAGCACCAGTACCGAAGTCAACTTGTGCCTCTTGTCCGGCTGGCGTTTCGATTCGCCGGAACGGCAGCGGATTCGCCTTTCGCAGTCCTTGCAGAAACCGCCGCACGCTCGAGTAGCTGGCCTGAAAGCCGTGATCGTCCCGGAGATCTTGCCAGATGCGAACGCCCGTGAGGCCGGCGTCGAGCTTCGGAATGATCAGATCGCGGAACGGTTCGCAGGCGTTTTGAGGGCCGCTGCTCGGTGGCGTTTTCTCCGGCTCGACCCGGTGATCGGGTTTGGCCGGTTTTGAATCGGCCGGAGCCTCTTCTTGGGCCACGTATTTCGCGACGGTGTCTCGATGAACTCCCGCCAGCCGAGCGATTTGGCGGTTCGAGTGTCCGGATTGGTAAAGTGATTTAATCGTGTCAATCTGAGCCATCTTGAGTTGTCTTGTCATGCTGAATCCTCGTGAGCAGTTACCTGCTCATGAATTCAGCACAGCAATTCACCTTCTCAAATGGCCGGTTTTAACCCGATCCCGAGTGGCCGGTTTAACCCGATCCGTGACAATTTCGGCTTCCCAGATTT
>JAOTWM010000108.1 GCA_029862885.1 Gammaproteobacteria bacterium | reverse complement strand
TAAGGCGACCCTGGATGAGATAGTGACGGCCATCTGGCAGGCCCGTCGAGTCTTCGTATACGGTTACAGGAACAGCCACTACCTGGCTGGCTACTTCAGCTCCCAGCTCATCCAGGGCCGGCCGGATGTACACTTATTGCCGGCGGTCGGTGAGACATTGGCGGAGTACGTGGCGGATATGAATGCGGACGATGTGTCAATCGTAATCGGCCTACGGCGTCGCGTCCCGGAAGTCATACGTGTATTAGAAGCAGCGGCCACAGCCGGGTCGAAAATACTCTATATCACCGATTCAAGCGCAAGCTCGCAGTTCAATACGAATTGGACAATTCATTGCAGCGTGCGCGGACGAGATCTTTTCGATCGATACGCCGGCGCCATATCGCTGCTTCATTTTCTCAGCGTTTCGTTAATGACGCACGCTGGCGATGCCGGGCGTTCCCGGCTGAAAGCAATCGAGACTCTACACGAAAATCTACATGAATTCGGATAAGCGCTAAATCGATCGAACCGCTTTGATTTTGGTTATTTCCAGTCTCACGATATTGGTCCGTCGTACGCGTTGGAAAAATGGCGATACCGGAACGCACGGTACTCCCTAGTAAACCCTCATGCAGCTTGACAATGCCGGTGCGACCGTGATTACCTAGAATTGCCAAAGCTGAGATGTCCGCGTACGAAATTATGGAGTTATGTAACTCTAATTTGACGCCAGTAAACAATAGAATTCGACGAAGGATGGCTTCGAATTTCAAATGTCCGCCATACAATTAGAATCAATCGAAAAGCGCTGGGGCAAGACCATCGCTGTCGACAATATAAACCTGACCGCGGAGGAGGGTCGGTTTCTCGTTTTGTTGGGGCCATCCGGTTGTGGTAAATCCACCACTCTACGAATTATCGCCGGACTCGAGTCACCTTCAAAAGGACGAGTATGGATTAACGGTGGTGACGTTACCGATAGACCATCATCCGATCGCCATTTGTCGATGGTCTTTCAGTCGTACGCCTTGTTTCCTCATCTCAATACTGAAGAAAATATTTTATTCGGACTAAAAGTCAGGAAGGTTCCCGCTCCCGAGCGGCAGCAGCGACTGAAAAAGGTGGCCGATCTTGTCGGGTTGGCGGATTATTTAGATCGCAAGCCGTCTCAGTTGTCGGGTGGTCAGCGCCAGCGCGTAGCGCTAGCGCGCGCAGTGATCGCGGAGAATCCGATTTGTCTGATGGACGAACCCCTATCGAATCTCGACGCCAAATTGCGTCACGATATGCGCGTTGAAATTCGTTCATTACAACGTCAACTCGGGATGACCGTTGTTTACGTGACTCACGATCAAACAGAGGCCATGAGCATGGCTGACAAAGTGATCCTGATGCGCGACGGAAAAATCGAGCAGCAAGATACTCCAGGAAATCTCTACGACAGTCCGGCAAGTACTTTTACCGCCCGTTTCATTGGTACACCTCCGATGAATTTGCTCAGCATGACGAGTGACGCGCGCGGCGTGTCGATTGAAGGCACTGATGCACTGGTCCACTCGGCTAGGCCGAATTCGCAGCTTGGCATTCGTCCGGAACACATATCCTTAGACAGCCGCAGCGGAATTCCGGCTACACTGGTGGCCTCGGATTACCTCGGAGCGGATACGATCGTCACGGCGGTGATCGGCACACAGGAATTAATGATTCGAATACCGGGGCGGTATGAGCTTAAGGGACAGGAGGCGGTATTTCTCAGATGGCAACCGCAATTCGCCCGCCTGTTTGATAAAGAAAGCGGGTTGTTGATTGATGATGGACCAGTTTTGTCCGCGGCGACGGGCTAGACACATTTCTCGCCGGGTGCACTAATGTTCGTAGCCCGGTATGTTTTCCAAATTAGAAAGGAGGATTCAATGAAATCTGTTAAACGTTATATGGCCGTTATGGCGTCAGCATTGAGTTTGCTGATACTTTCAAGCAACGGCGCACTCGCCGCTACTGAACTCACGATGTATTACCCGGTAGCCGTTGGTGGCCCGCTGACTAAAGTAGTCGATGGCTTAGTGGCTGACTTCGAGAAAGCAAATCCGGATATCAAGGTCAATGCAATTTATGCGGGCAACTATAACGATGCACGCATTAAGGCGTTGGCTGCCTTGAAGAGCGGTGATCCGGCCCAGTTGTCGGTGATGTTTTCGATCGATATCTATGAACTGATTGAGCAGGACGCCATCGTCGCTTTCGACGACATCGTCGAAACCGATGATGACCGGGCCTGGCTCAAGAGTTTCTATCCGGCATTGATGGAGAACGGCGTAACCCAAGGCAAGGTATGGGGAATCCCCTTCCAGAGATCCACAATCGTGATGTATTACAACAAGGACGCCTTCAGGGAAGCCGGTCTCGATCCAGATTCTCCACCCGCGACTTGGGACGAATTGGTTTCTATGGGCCAGAAACTGGTCAAGAAAGACGCTTCGGGTAACGTTGACCGCTGGGGCCTCATGATCCCTTCCACCGGCTATCCGTACTGGATGTTCGGTGCACTCACGATGCAGAACGATCAGGTATTGATGAACGGCGATGGTAACGAGACCTATTACGACGCGCCTTCTACGGTTGAGGCGCTGCAGTTCTGGCGGGATCTCGGTGACAAGCACGGCGTCATGCCGGCCAACACCATAGAGTGGGGAACGCTTCGACAAAATTTTCTCGAAGGTAAAACGGCGATGATGTGGCATTCGACGGGCAATCTTACCATCGTGAAGAAGAATGCCACCTTCGATTTTGGGGTCGCCATGTTGCCCGCGAAAAAGCGCCGCGGTACACCAACGGGCGGTGGTAACTTCTACATCTTTAAGAAGAGCACCCCTGAAGAGCGTGCCGCGTCGATGAAACTGATCCGATTTTTGACTGCACCGGACAGGACGGCCGAGTGGAGCATCAGTACCGGTTATATCGGTACGCGACCGGATGCTTATGAAACGGATAAGCTGAAGTCTTATGTCATGGAATTCCCGCCGGCGGCGGTGGCTCGGGATCAGCTCGAGTTTGCTACCGCGGAATTGTCGACGTATCAGACCGGGCGGGTTCGCAAATTACTCGATGACGCGATTCAAGCTACTCTAACCGGAGCGAAATCACCGGAAGAGGCGCTGGGCTCCGCGCAAGATCAGGCGGATCGACTGCTGAAGCGCTATCGTTGAGTCAACAATTCGCAATATGAGTAGGGGGGCGCCTGCAGCGCCCCCTTGCTGTTGATATGCCGTCCTCAACAATCCGTAATCAAGCATACGGCTGGTTGCTGCTGACGCCGGCGGCAATTTTTTTAATTGCGTTTACCCATTACCCCGCAATCGCGACGCTCGGCCAGAGCTTTTTTTCGGAAAGCACTGTCATTCGGCCTGCGGAATTTGTAGGTCTCGAAAACTACCAGATAATGCTCACGGACGAAGTGTTTTGGAAGGTGGTCCGCAATAACATCTGGTACGCGATCGGCACTATTCCGGCCAGCGTAGCCCTCGCTATGATCATGGCAATATGGGTCAACGGTAAGCTCGCGGGACGGGGGCTGGTGCGTATGGCTTATTTTACGCCAACCATCCTGCCTATGATTGCGGTAGCCAATATCTGGTTATTTTTCTATACGCCGGATATTGGTCTGATCGACCAGTTCCTGTCGATGTTCGGGTTTTCCGGTCGCAACTGGCTCGGAAATCCCGAAACGGTGTTGTCATGCATTATCGTGATGACCATATGGAAAGAAGCCGGGTTTTTTATGATCTTTTATCTTGCTGCACTTCAATCCATCTCACCGGAACTCGAGGAAGCGGCGCGTATAGAAGGGGCGGGCCGTTGGTATTACTTTCGACGAGTTACGTTTCCGTTGATCATGCCGACTACTCTATTCGTGCTAATCAATGCGGTAATCAACTCATTCAAACTGGTAGATCATTTGTTTATTTTGACCAAGGGCGGCCCGGACAACGCGAGTTCTTTGTTGCTCTATTATATCTACGAAGTCGCGTTCAGTTTTTTCGATGAAGCCTATGCGGCTACCTTGACGGTAGTGCTGCTGGTTACGCTCGCGATTATCGCGATCGGTCAGTTTCTATTAATGGACAAGCGCGTACATTATCGATGATCGGATATCACGGAATAGGCGTATGGCTGGAAAAAGCCGCGGCCTGGCTACTTGCTTTACTATGGATATCGCCCTTGATTTACGCATTCTGGGCCGCGTTTCATCCTGCTATTTACGCTACACGTTTTGATCTGCTTGCTCCATTAACTCTCGATAATTTTAGGGAGGCGTGGAGCCAAGCACCATTTGCCCGATATTATCTAAACACTTTTCTGCTCGTCACTGGCATTTTGATTGGTCAATTCGTTTTATGCACGCTCGCAGCCTACGCGTTTGCACGATTTGAATTTTCCGGGCGTAACATCGCGTTTGCTCTGGTACTGGTACAACTGATGATAATGCCGGAAGTTCTGATCGTTGAGAACTACAGTACCATGAGCAAGCTGGGATTAGTCGATACCATTTCCGGCATCGGCTTGCCATATATAGCCAGCGCCTTCGGAATATTTCTGCTTCGGCAAACTTTCAAAACCGTACCTCAGGAACTCGAAGACGCCGCACGGGTCGAAGGGTGCTCATGGCTTCAGGTTCTCTTGAAAGTGTATGTTCCCCTGGCGCGCTCTACTTATCTCGCGTACGGCCTGGTTTCCGTTAGCTATCATTGGAACAATTTCCTGTGGCCCTTGATAATAACGAACTCAGTTGAAACCCGCCCGCTTACTGTCGGACTGGCCATCTTCGGCGCTCCCGAATCCGGCGTGGAATGGTCGATAATTACGGCGGGCACGCTACTGGCCGTTGCACCACTGTTGTTGGGTTTTCTGCTGTTTCAGCGGCAGTTCGTGCAGTCATTTATGCGTGCCGGAATAAAATAATGGGGACACCGATCGTTGGGAGGCCCAGATTTGAGATCGTTTTCCTCGACAGATAGAGCCATGACAAATATCAGTCAATGGGCAGCAAACTCCAGAAGTTTAAGCGTTATTCCTAGATCGTCTGCTTCGGTCTTAATTCCAGTCCTTTAGGATGTCCTTTACTGCCCAGTCCAGAACAGATCCCAACGACCGGCACACGGAAAGCCTTGGGATACAGAAATATTGTGCTGTTATACTGTTGTTGTCAAAATCCGACCGGCGCCGAACTGAGCCCGGCAATATGGAATACGCGTGCGGGGGGCTCTGAGTTAAAAGGCTTTCCAAATAGATAGTTATCGAGTGGAGGTTCTTAATGAGTGAATGTTTGCTAGTTGGCATAGACAATAGCGATTGCAGCCGTCGGGCGTTCAATTTTGCGTGTAAGCGCGCAAAATCCGCGGCTGCAAGACTGGTAGTGGTTTATGTTATTGAATGGTCGCCATACACCTTTAACACCCCTGAAGAAAACGAAGAACGGCACAAGCGACGCGAAGAAGAAATCACGCGCGCGAATGAAAGTGTGCTTGACCCTGTTCTTAAACAGCTCAACGACGCAGGTATCGACGGGAGCGGAATCGTTCGTCATGGCAACGTGGCCGAGGTATTGAACGGTCTGGCCGCGGAGAGTGGCGCGGATCAGATCATCGTCGGGCGCATTGGTGAATCCGGTTTGAAATCACTTCTATTCGGCAGCGTCGCAACAAAACTTGTCCAACTTTCCACCGTACCGGTTACGGTTGTCCCTTAACCGCTTCGTAACGAGATGAAAGAATATGAGAACGAAATTGATACTTGTGATGGCACGGGATGGAGCTCGTACGCGGCCGCGAGTTCCCCGCTGAGGGATCAGCTTAAGTACCACAGAGGAGGCGCGCTACAAGGCGTCGGGTACTGAGAACCCGTAAACATGAATCCAGAGGAGGATCAGTCTATGTCAATTGACCTCAAGCGCTCATTGACGGTGGCAGTAGTAGCTACTGCGTTCTTCGGCGCGGGAGTCGCTATAGCCGATGTGAAAGTCGGCTTTCTTGGTGGTTTCACTGGCCCGCTCGAGAGCCTGACACCAGCGATGTACAAGGCCGCAAAACTCGCTGTCAAGCACGTGAATGTTCAGGGCGGCGTACTCGACGGTCAGAAAATCGTCATGCCCAATGCTGATACGACTTGCGCGGATACCACTGCCGCGGCGAACGCTGCCAAGCAGCTTGTGAATTCCGAAAATGTCGTTGCGCTCGTCGGCCCACTATGTTCGGGCGCGACCATCGCAGCGGCTAATAATGTGGCGATACCCGCAGGTGTCCCAGTGGTGTCCCCAGCATCAACATCTCCGGCAATCACATCGCTTGATGATAAGGATCTGGTGTTCCGCACCACGCCCTCCGATGTGTATCAGGGCAGTGTCATGGCCCGCCTGCTGATGTCGAAGGGGATCGATAATATTGCCATCACCTATGTCAACAACGACTATGGCAAAGGCTTTGCCGGTGCGCTTGCCGATGCCTTCCAGGCAGTCGGTGGAAAAGTGGCCGCTAACGTCGCACACGAAGAGGGTAAGGCGGACTACCGTACCGAGATCCGTTCACTGAGCGCTTCGGGTGTCGATACGCTGGTTGTTCTGGCTTACGCCAATGGCTCCGGCCTGACTATTATTCGCCAGGCGCTGGAAACTGGTGATTTTAGCCAGTTTGTTGGGGGCGACGGGATGGTCAGCAACACACTGATCAGCGCAATCGGTAGCGATAAACTGAGAGGCATGATTGCGACCAAGCCGGGGGCGCCGGATACCACGGGCGCGCGAGTGTTCAACAAGCTCGCGTGGGGTGCCGATCTGAACCCGGCGGCAACGTTTGCCGGTCAGTCCTATGACGCGTCTTTCCTGTTGGCACTGGCCATCGAGAAGAACGGTAATGCAGAACGTGCCGGGCTTGCCGAGGCTTTGCGCGCCGTGGCAACCGCACCAGGTGAAGTCATCCTGCCGGGTGAATGGAAGAAAGCCAAGGACCTGCTCAAGGCCGGAAAGGAGATCAACTATGAGGGCGCGACCGGCAGTCACGAGTTCGACAAGGCTGGCGATGTGTCCGGCGTAATCATCGAAATGGGCGTATACGTAAGAGAAGGCTCTTTCAGAGAATTTGGTCGGGTAAGGTAAATCAAGGGATGTCTTGAACGAAGAAAGCCAGGCTTGTTCCAGATTTTATTTGAGGCTTACACCTTCAACAACCCCGAAGAAAACGACCAAAACTAGAGGATATATTAAGAAATGAAATCCAAAGCTATTGCCACTTTGGGGCTGGCGTTTGCCCTGTCGATGCCGATGTTAGCCTTTGCTCAGGAAACCGATATTGATCAGAAAGTCAGTGAGATCTTCGGCGCCTTGTTCGGTCCGTTCGTGTCCTTCATCTTCTACTCCGTTCCTATCGCCGGCGTCAGCTTCCCATTGATCGTCGGCTGGTTGATCATCTGCGCTATTGTTCTAACCGTGAAAATGGGCTTTATCCAATTCACCGGGGTTAAACACTCTATAGAACTGCTTCGCGGGGTCTATTCGAACCCTGATGACGCCGGTGAAGTGTCTCACTTCCAAGCACTGGCCACGGCCTTGTCCGGAACCGTGGGATTGGGCAATATCGCCGGTGTCGCGGTTGCGGTAAGTCTGGGAGGACCCGGCGCCACCTTCTGGATGATTATGGCTGGGCTATTCGGTATGGTCTCCAAGTTCACCGAATGTACCCTGGGCGTCAAATATCGTACTGAATTTCCCGACGGCCATGTCTCCGGCGGGCCCATGTATTATCTGAGCAAGGGTCTTGCCAATCAGGGTAAACCGGTGCTCGGCAAGGTGCTTGCGGTGCTGTTTGCCATCATGTGCATCTTTGGTGCTCTGGGCGGCGGCAATATGTTCCAAGGTAACCAAGCCCATCAAATGTTCGCCAATACCTTTGGGATCTTTACCGAGACCGGTTGGCTGTTTGGGCTCATCCTGGCTGTCATTGTTGGTGCCGTTATCATCGGCGGTATCAAATCCATCGCCAAGGTGACCGAGAAGATCGTGCCCTTGATGGCCGCCATCTATGTGGGTACAGCCCTGATCATCCTTTTCGCCAACTTCAGTGAGATACCGACAGCGATTGGCGTCGTCTTTCAAGGCGCCTTCGCACCCGAGGCCGTCGGTGGAGGCATCGTCGGTGTTTTGATTCAGGGTCTGAAGCGGGCCTCTTTCTCCAACGAGGCAGGCGTCGGTTCCGCAGCTATCGCTCACTCCGCAGTACGTACCAGAGAACCACTCACCGAAGGCTATGTTGCCCTGCTCGAACCATTCATTGATACGGTGGTGATTTGTACGATGACTGCCCTTGTCATCGTTATCACCGGCGCCTATACCAACGCCGAAGGGTTGGGCGGAGTTGCCTTAACCGCGAGTGCATTCCAGTCAGTCTTCCCCTGGTTTGGAGTCGTACTTTCGATAGCCGTGCTGTTGTTTGCCTTCTCCACTATGATCTCCTGGTCCTACTATGGCCTGAAATGTTGGACCTATCTGTTCGGTGAAGGTCAGGTTACGGAGTTGATCTACAAGTTCATTTTCTGTGTGTTTGTCGTCATCGGCTGCAGTATGAGCCTGGGCCCGGTCATCGACTTCTCCGATGCGGCCATTTTTGCCATGTCCATCGCCAATGTGCTCGGTTTATATATGTTGATGGGAGAGGTGAGAAGAGACCTCAGCGACTATCAGGCGCGACTAAAGTCGGGAGAAATTAAGCGTTACAAATAACCATGGTTATCTGCCATTTCAACTGATCGAAGCAACTCACTCCGGTCATTTAGACTATTTTGGGTTTTGCCTGTTCACGACCCAAAGGAGGCATCATTTCAGAAATTGGGAAGATTAATGCATTTTGTCGTTTTCAGACTCTTCGCGTACCAGTTCGTATCCCTTGTCTCTAACTCCCTGCAGCAACAATTCCGCGTTATCCGCTGGAGCGCCCACCATTTGGAGAGCTTCAGCTCCGAGGCGCAGACTTGCTTCGAGGGCTTCGGGAAACGCCTGGGTTGCGCCAGCCTCGAGAAGCTCGGCGCATTCTTCCAGATCCCTAGCTCGTGCGATGATCGGTACTTGGGTTAAATATTTCGCAGATGAGAGACCGCCAGCAAAGCGGTGGGGCCGTGGTTGATAGTAAGCACGGCTAACGTAGCTTGTTCGGCGTGTGCGGCAGCGAGTAATTCCGAATCAGAAATGTCTCCATATAATACAGGGTGACCATAAGCCTGTCCCTGGGCGACTCGCTTCGGGTCGACATCGAAAGCAACGAACGGAATTCCACTGGCTCCAAACAAAGTAGCAATGGTGTGGCCCATACGTCCGTATCCCCCAATCAAAATTGATTGTTCCGGTATTGTGTCTAATACCTCGCGGTGAATACCATGTGATGTTTTTGATTGACCCTCAAGGCGGTTGGCTAACGCGTTTCCGAACCGCACGAGCAGCGGGGTAAGCAACATAGTTAGGGATATTACGCCCACGGCCATAACAAACGTCGGCTCGTCGATCACCTCAAGAACCAGTGCGGATCCGAAAAGCACGAAACCGAATTCACCTGCCTGGGCAAGAAGAAATGTCATACGCACCGCATTGCTGCGAGAGTATCCGAAGGCGATCGCCAACGGAAACAATACTATGAGTTTGATGCCAATCAAGACAGCGGTGTGCTGAAAAAATACAAATGGCTGTTGGGCCAGCTTTCCCAGATCGATGGACATGCCCACGGCGACGAAAAATAGGCTCATCAAAAGACCTTTGTAGGGTTCGATGAGGGCACGAATCTGCATATTGTAACGCGATCCGGAAAGCAGCATGCCCATGAGAAACGCGCCCAATGCCATCGATAATCCTGCCTGATGCATGGCCCAAGCTGCTAGCAAAACGGCTAGCAATACTACCAAAAGAAAGGCTTCACGATTGTCGTGGCGCGCTAACCACTCCAATGCGTAAGGAACCAAGCGAAGGCCAAAGACGAAAAGAACAGCGAACATGCCGGCCAATATGAGTAACTGCTCCCAAAGCGGGATGCCCGTGCTGATGGCTGCTGTGTCTGATAGCAATGGCACCAGGGCGAGTAGCGGGATGACCGATAGATCCTGCGCCAGCAGCACCGCAAAGGTACCGGTCCCATGTCGGCTGGCGAATTCTCCCTTTTCATGTAATAGTTGGATGACGAAAGCGGTTGAAGAAAGTGACAGGCTAAGCCCGATAAGTAATGCTGTTCTCCAGGAATCAGAACCCAGCGAAACATAGAATGTAATAGCAACTCCGGTCAGCAGGATCTGTAACGAACCAAGACCCAACAAGTCCCGGCGTAGCGACCATAAGCGGCTTGGTTTTATCTCCAGACCGATGACAAAAAGTAACAACACCACACCTAGTTCAGTGAAGTCCCGGACACCCTCAACGTGAGGGGTTACATAAGGCCCCGGGGAGTGGGGACCAACTACTACTCCGGCGATAAGCAATCCCAATACTGAACCGAGACCTAGATGGCGAAAAAGCGCGACTGCGACCGATGTAACAGCCAACAGGAGCAAAGCGGATACAATGAACCCTTCTAGGTGCACGCTGCCCTCGATTGAATAGAAAAGCTTCCCTCGATCATACCGGTCAGTTTAGATATGGAGAAGGCTTATCACCCGGGAAGACTCATCATTGGTTCATGTCATCCACCAGCAAGACAAATCGCGAAAATACAAAGGGCAGGGCATTTATTTAATTGACACGAACGTCCGTTGTTGGCGCGCGCCGCGGAAAGGCGGCGTTTTCCCAGTGGGTGAAAGTCCCGCCCGGCGTGGGCGTGCTGCTCGGGGCTACCACATCACAATGGAATCCTTTATCTAACAGATCCAGTTGCAGGCAATAACCCACGTAGGATGCCTCGTAACAAATTCTGACAGCGTATCCCAGAAAATACTTGATAACCTTTTTAAGTTGACTAACCAGACCTTTCAATGTGGCCGACATCGACAATTAATGACTTCGCCGGTGGCTATGTTAAATGCCGAACCATGATATTGCGTGTCATCGACATCAATACCCATGTAAATGATAGCACCTCTAAGCTGCCCCGTTCTTTGGCTACTTGGCTTGTTAGGTTTTTCATTTTTCACGTATTCCAGAATACGCCATTGTAGGCGTGATGTAATGCTGCGAGCTGTGCGGCCGTCTTTCATTGTAGCGCTGACGCCACTTTTCGATAATTACTCTTGCTTCGGTCAAACTGGTAAATATTTCTGCATTCAAACATTCCTTGCGAGTAGCGAGTATCTTTGCGCCATAAATCTTTCAGGACATTCGATAAACTAGGAGGCATTTTTACAATTTGTCAATCATAGGCTCAAATATTCACCGATCCCACCAGAGAAGATTTGCTTCGAAGTCACCGAAACGGTCGCTATTGCCAATATTTCAAGAGCTACGGACTTCATGAACCACCTCAAAGATCAAGGATGCCGGTTTGCTTTGGATAACTTCGGTAGCGATTTGTCATCGTTTGCGTATCTCAAGAACCTACCAGTAGACTATCTGAAGATCGATGGCGTTTTTGTGAAGGATATCTTGGATGGTCCTTTGAACCTGGCCTTGGTAAAGGCTATCAACGAGATCGGTCATGTCATGGGGGTAAAGACTATAGCCGAATACGTAGAGAACGAGGCGATCTTAGAGAAAGTTCGAGAAATCGGTGTAGATTACGCGCAGGGGTTTGAAATCGCCCGGCCGGGACCAATCGAGGAATTGCTTAACTATTGACTGCTGCATAAGTAATGCCCTAGCCTTCGGGAAGGAAGTACACGGCTATGAGACCCCTTGGAAGCCCCGAAGCGTTGGCGCAGCGCCGCCGTCGTGCGATGACGTTGCTTGGAGAAGGTTGCACCCCGGTTGAGGTCGCCCGTCAGATCGGTGTGGATCGCCGCAGTGTGCGGCGCTGGAAAGCGGCCTACCGCAAACAAGGCGAGGCCGGCATTCAAGCGCGGCCAGCGCCTGGGCGACTTGCGGCGTTGGACAGCAAAGCCAAAAAGCGCTTGGAGAAGATCTTGTTGAAGGGTGCTCGCGCCGCCGGTTTTAGCACCGATTTGTGGACTTGTCCGCGGGTGGCGCAGGTGATTTGGGATCGGTTTGGGGTGGACTATCACGTCGGTCATGCCGGGCGCCTACTGTAACGGAAAACGGGACAGATTTATTATCACCAATCAAAATCGAAACGTTTAAATTTCAACTAGATTTGGAACGCCCTCACAGAAATGGACAGGTTGTGACCGCGTTACATCACGATCTTGTCACGTTGTGAACGAGCTTCTGATTCGCCACTAATACCTCGCAGTTATAGCTTATAGCTACACGACTTTCAGCGGAAAATACTTTTCTATCGGAACGAAATCTTTATCGCTATGTAATAACTGACAATGGTGCTCCAGTACGGTAGCGGCGATGATGCAATCGTTTGTTTTACGGATGGTGATACCCCTCTTGCGTAGTTTGCGGTAGATCTCCGCCGCGTTGACGAATACCTTCTCGGTCATCGGTAACATCACCAGCGGAGCGAGATGCCGCCGAACGCTTCGGTAGGTAGTGTCATCGGGGATGCCCTGGAGAATCTCTGTGAGCACAACCCCGCATAGCGCAAGATTTTCGTTATCGAGGACAAGTTGCTCTAGTTTCGCGACATGGGTCAAACGACGACCCGCGAAGAAATCGACCCAGACGCTCGTATCGACGAGGATCACTAACCCGGGCGTCCTGTCCGCATCTCATTAAGGTCACCTTCCCAGGCTACATTGCCTTTCAACTCTAAGAGCTTTTTTTGTTGTTTGTGGCGGAGGAGTTCGCGCAAGGCGAACTGGACGAGTTCTCGACGGGTCTTCAGGCCGGTAGCCTTGAGGCCGGCCTCAACCAACTTCTGGTCCAGCACGATATTGGTGCGTACGGTATTGGATTTCATAGCGTCTGTTCTCCTGTATACAGCCTATTACGGTCGATCGGATCATGATACACATGTTATAGAAAATAATGTGTATTATAGAATGTTGGCAATAGATTTTGTCAACTTGTCGAAGATAGGTTCCATACTCGTGGGGTAATATCGTATGCTCAGCTATCGGGTCGCCTGTTTCTCCGAAAGCGCCTGTCGCTGACCGCCCACGGCAAGGTGCGCTACGAGCTGGCCGTTCCTGCGCATTCGGAAACCACTCCGTGCGTTGCTCTCGACTCTGGCTCCTGCTTCGTTCTACCTCGGCCTTCCATGGACTCGTATCTCCGGCGTCCATGCAGTCGCCTGCGCTCACGGCATTAGTGCGTTCATGCACGTCATTTCCAGCATCGAAGATCCGGCGCTTATCGACAACAT
>JAOTWM010000107.1 GCA_029862885.1 Gammaproteobacteria bacterium | reverse complement strand
CTTCTCACTTTTGTTTTTTGGGCGCTATATGCCATATTGGGAAGAGAGAAATAGGATCAGGTCTTGCGATCAAGCACGACCGACCATTACGTCTTGAGTTGGCCGGTGGTTTGTTCACTATCACGTCGCGCGGAAATCGTTGTTAACCGGCGCCGGGTCTCAACGCCGATCGGCGCGCTAAGTTGCTGAGATGTATGGAAACGACTGGGTCAAAGCTAGGCGCTTGTTAACAGTCATGTGAGAAAAGCCACAGTAGAGCGGGAGAGGGGAAACTTAGACCATGGGGCAGGACTGAAAGCGAACAATTATACGAGCGCAGTTTCCGAATATTTTTCACGTCAAAATCCTAACAACTTGATCAAAAACGGGGCAATTCTGGAGAGCTAATTCGGAAATAGGGACTTAAGTAATTGAAGAAAAACCATATTCTTCTGGGCTTAAAATTCCTCGGATAACATCCCGTGCCGGTTCGAGTCCGGCCCCGGGCACCAGCAATATCAAACACTTATCAGGAGCTTAGGGAATATCCTTTATCTGCCGGTCATGACTCTTGCAGAGGGTCCTTAAGAATTCCACGCGTATTGTCTCCCTCAGGTTGTCCTGAATCCGGTGACCAGCCGAATGCGATTTGCCGCCACATATCTCGATAGTCGTAGTCGGTTTGCAATGCAAGGTTAAGGCGATTATACGATGCGAAATCGCTGACTAAATGGATGAGTTGCACGATGCCTTTGTCGCTCAATCCCGTGTCCCGAAGTTTTTCTATGTCGATATCGGTGACCATTAAGGCATCAGCGTTGACCTTGGCTGCGAATTCAACAATGGTTCCAAGCCGTTGGTCTGCTATCGCGGTCGCACCCTGGCTAAGAAATTGCTGCACATAAGCTTCATCGGTTTTAAGTCCATAATTAAGAATCGTGCAAAACGCTGCTGTGCAGTATGAACAACCGTTCGCTTTGGAAACCGCGATGCCGACGTGTTGAATTTCCTCAATATTTAATTCTCCCATTTGCCATAATACTTGCGTGGCACCCAACTTGGCTTTGAAGAACTCCGGAAAGTTCATTTCAACTTTGAAATGATTGGGCACCTCGCCCTCCATTTGAGTTACCCATTGGGAAATCTCCTCGATCGCAGGATCATTGCTGGTGCTTGTATCTATTAACGCTACTCGTGCCATTCGATTTCTTCCTTTCGTGGTTCCGGTTGAAGAATAAATTTGGGCCGAAATCTGACAATCCAGGCCGGCACGATAAACATCGCCGCAATTGCGTTTAGGATAAGCATTACGATCAAGAGTAACGCGGCATCCGCCTGAAATCGCAATTCTGAAATAAACACCCACATCACTACGCCACCGATCAAGGTAATTGCAGTAAATCCAATAGCCACCCCCGTAGTGCTGATCGCCCGCCGTACCGCTGCCAACAGATCGGTGGACGCATCGGCCTCGAATCGGATTCTATCCATAATATAGATCGAATAGTCGATACCGACACCAATACCCACGGCAATGATGGGGACAGTATTGACATTTATACCCATCCCGCTGAGACCCATGTAGGCGTATGTCAGTATCGTCGCAAATGACATTGCAACCATCATCAACCAGCCGGCGTGCCAGGACCAATAAAAAAAAGTGACCGAAGTGAATATCAACAATAAGACCAGCGGGATTACAACTAGATTGGTTTTGTAAGCAGCTTCGTTGATCGCGGCTGTGACACCAATCACGCCTCCAGCCAATTGTAATGATAAACCCTCAACCTGCGCTGCCGTCGATCCCACCCACTGCTTCACCATATGAATGGCGCGGCGAATCGTTTCGCCACTATGATCTTTATAGAAAAATACCATGTTGGCATTCTGTTCATCGGTATCCAGAAATTCTTGCAAGGCTCCCGGAATAGGGCTCGACATCATGTACATAAACATGAGCCCACCCACCGTCCGCGAATTATCCGGCACCACCTGCCAGCGAGGATCATCGTAATGAATCATTCTATTTACTGTGGTTACAAGATTCGGCAACCCTTTGCCGCCCCCAAGATCAGGATCAGTAAGCATATACTCCTGAAAATCGGCAAGTGCCTTAATAACTTCCGGACGCTTCAAATCGCCTTTTTTATTCGTGCGGGCAATAATATATAGCTCTTCGGAGCCAGGGAATAATGCATTAATTCGTTGCGAGGAAATATTGTAATCGTGGCCCGGATAAAGCAGCGGCGAACCTGGTTCAGCCTCGCCAATTTGGACCCATGAACTTAGGTACACCCCGCCGATAGTCAGCATCAAAGTCAGCACAAGAATAAGGCGTGCACCAGAATTATTAATTACACGGTCAGCCACACGCGGTATCAGTTTACGCATTAGGTTATGCCGTAAAGCTTGTTTTTTGGGTGATGGCAGCAGTACAAGCAATACGGGGGTTGTTACCAACACCGTAACAACCACCGAAAGCGCCCACAGCGATGCATAGATTGCCAATTTATCATTTATGGGCACGGAACCTAGCGCAATCAGCAGTAATCCAATTGCGTCCGAAACGACCCCCAAAGAACCCGGTCGAAATAGATTCTCGAAGGCCTCCCTGGCCGCAATCTTAGCGTCGCCTAATTTTTCGAGTTCAAGATAGAATCGTTCTACCAGTTGAATACCGTGCGACATAGCGCGCGCCGAGATTAGAAATGGCACAACCATCATCAGCGGATCGAGGTTATAGCCAAGCAGCGACAGAATCCCGAGCCCCCATATTCCCGTCAAAACAATACCCACAATTGGCAGGAGAACACCATACAAGCGGCGAAAATACAGAATCAGTAACGCCAACATGATCAGCACGGTAAACAAGAATATCTGGACTATTTGCGGAACGTAACTGGAAACCCAGCCTACCAGCATAGGTTGCCCGGTTACGTGAATCGTAATGCCGGGAGCCGATTCCCGCTCGCGAATATCCTGGAGCTGGCGAAAAAGTTTTTCATAATCCAGCTCCCCTTCGTTCAAAGTGCCACGTATTAACGCTGAGCGTAAATCAGGGGATACCAATAATCCGTAAACACGCGGGTTGGCAACTACATATTCGGTAAGTTGCTGCAGCTCCGATACACTATAACTACCTTTTAACGGGTCATAATGCGGAGTGGACTTTACCGTTCCTTCGGCCGTTAACCAGACTCTACGAGTATTTCGATGGGTGATGCTCGTAACCAGATTGTGGTTAATGCCGTATAGTGAATCAACTTGCTGTGTAATGCGGTGTATGCGCGCAAGTGTCTCATTAGTGATAATGGTGCCTTGATCAACTTCCACCGCAACAATGACATTATTGGCACCGCCAAACGTGTCCCGAATTTCATTGTGCAGACTAATGTAGGGATGGTTCTGTGGAAGCAGATCGGCAAAATCGGAGACGATTCGGACAGCGGGTATCTGTGTGGCGAAAAATATCGTCACCAACAAAACTACCCCAAGTGTAATTCGTGGCGACGCGAATATTACGGCATCAATTTTATGAAGCCGATTAACGAATTTGTTCAATATTACTTCGCAATTTGACTGCAGATCGAAATTAAGACGGGTCCTGCCATGACTAGAGTAAGCCGTCTAGAGATATCTCAAATAGTGAGCCAGCGCCGCCTGCCACTAACACCTTGGCGTTTCCCGACGATAGGACGCCTCGAAGATAAAACCGTTTGGCCTGATCGTGATTGACAATTTGCCATTCATCGTCTTTCTCCAGCAATATCGTACCGTTGCCACCCACCGCCACCAAGCGGTTATTAATGAGCTCAATGCCATACAGCGGTGCCTCCGTATTCGTATTTTGACGTTGCCATGTGCTGGCACCATCCTTGGTATGTAAAACTGTACCATTTAGACCGACGACCCAGCCCGTATATGCATCCTTGAAATAGGCGGCATGCGGATAAAACTCATCCGGTAACGGATCGAGAAGTTCCCAATTTTCTCCACCATCAGTGGTGCGTACGACGACGCCAAATTCGCCCGTAAGGTAGGCGACGTCCGGATTGACGAATTGAATCGATGTGTAGTGCGTATCTTCGTCCAGCGATAAGCTATTCCAGGAATCCCCTTTATCGCTCGAAGACACAATGGTACTAAAGCCGCCAACCACCCAAACAACGCCCCTTGGGTCACAGGTTGCGGCCTGCGAAGTTTCCGCACTATTGATCCGTTTGGGCACCCACACATCGCCGTCGTCGCTTAGCCAGAGCCGATGATCGTAATCCAGTGCAATGAAGCTTCCATCCGGGCAGGCATCTACATCCATCAAAAAAGGTTTATCGTCTAGCACTTGGCGTTGCCAGTGGTCGTCACCGGTTTTTGATGTCAAAATCACCCCCATTGCTCCTACTGCCACCAAACCATTTTTGCCCTTGGCAAGCGCTTGTAGCAAATCGGAACGACGGGTTGGTCGTTCCTGTGTGAGTTCCACTTCTTCAAGCATTAGCGGAGCCTCGCAACCTAGGAGGCAAATGATTGCAATACCTACAATTGTTTTTCGACAACCCGGAACTATCATGGTTTAATTGTTAAAATCGTATTTCGCTGGATAATACTTCATGCGTTATCTCAAGGAAAAAATTCCAGAGCAAATCGAAGTCACTGAAATGGTGTAATTGGGCTATCAAGAAAAGCCGTTCGCGGCTAGAATTGTTGTAGGGACTCGTTCAGAGTTTGGTTAGAATCAAGCTGCAACTGCGAATAGTCGAAATTAGAGTCGCATTTTATTTTTCCAAAGAATGCCTAAAGCGTCTGCTTGCTTCCAGGGTATATTAGCAAACGAAATCGACGATCGATCAAGTGGAGGAGTAATGTTTTTAAACATTTCACGACCTATCCGGTGGCAGGTCGCCGCGCCGGTAGTCAGTCTTGCGGCCCTCGCCAGCATGCCTATGGTGGTGGTGGCAGGCACATCGAACGACGGCGTCCTGGAGACGCGTGGATTCGTGGAGAACGCCACATTCTATCGGGATGACGTCGGATTGAGTAAAGCGCGGAATACCGTTCAGTATGAGTTTTCCAAGCACCTCAATACGAGCGGACGATTCGTGGACGTATCGATTAGTGGCACTATTCGCGGGAGCTACGATGCGGTGTATGACCTAAACGACGATCAGTTTGGCGCTAACTCCGGCCGCCCGGTGTCGTTTCGCGCACCAGGCAATCCAGCCTTTTTCGATACATTGGTGAAATCGAGCGGCGGTCCAGGAGCACCGTTTGTGCCCACGACCAACCCGGTTTTTGCCGGCACATTTGGCCCTGCTGCAGCGGGCGCGGATGGGGCTATACCTTTACCAGGCGTCCCAATGGGCACAATTAATTCGCCCAATAACCCAAATATCGGGTTAGAGCTAGTGGGTGATGATGCGCATGATTTTGAAAAAGGGGGCGTGATGCTCGCTTATCCTACGCGTCCCTGCAATATCGATTCCCGCGGCTGTCTGGATGATTATTTGGATTTTGACGAAAGCGAACTCAAGTACCCGGAGTTTAATGATAAAGCTGATGTCATTCGAGAGTTATACCTGGATGCAACGCTTCCGTCCGATGGTGGGCGCGAAATCGGTTTTCGTGTTGGTCGACAGCAGGTTGTGTGGGGACGTACAGATTTATTCAGGGTGTTGGACGTCATCAATCCGGTAGATTTTTCCCGGCATAATATTTTTGACGAACTCGAGGATATTCGTTATCCCATGGGCATGCTGAATGCTGAATATCGGATGGGTGCGACTGAGAGATTTGATGATCTGAATTTGCAGTTTTTATGGAAGTTTGAAGAATTCAGGCCGCACAATCTGGGTCAAGGCGGACAGCCATACTCTATTCTCGGCGCCGGAAATTTTTTCCGCGCGATGGGTAATTGCTGGGAAAATGGCTGTACAGTCGGGAATTTTCCTGCCACTGGTTTAGCGGTTGATTTTCCTAAGCACTCCCTCGGTATTCGCGACGTAGACATCCCTAATGATCGGGACGAATTTGGTGTTCGATTGGAAGGTTTATATAAAGGCGTCGGATTTTCGCTTAATGCCGCACGTTACTATTCGCAACTACCATCGCTGCGCGGCGGCGTCGAGGCCGACAATCCTTTCACCCCGGCAACGGAAAGTAGATTTTTTCCATATAACCTCGCTTTTGATATCGCCTTTCCCACCGTCTATCTGCTAGGTGGATCGGCCGATTTGTACTCTGAAAAAATAAAGTCCGCGTTCCGGCTTGAGTTGGCCTACACCACCGGAGAGGAATTCCCTAACACATTAGAAGAGCGCTTATTCTCGGAGTCCGATGTGATCCGCTGGGTTGTGGGCTGGGATCGGCCAACGTTTATCCCGTTTATTAACAAGAAGCGTGCGGTACTTGTATCGGCGCAATTGTTTGGCCAGCATCTTTTGGACCATGAACTCCAAAATGTGAATCCGCAAGGCTTGCCGGCCGTCGGTTCAGTGGGTATGCCCGACTGGAAGAACAATTACATTGCGACGCTTCTACTTCAGGCAAACTTCAAGAACGATCGATTGACACCGCAATTATTGACTGCCTACGACTTCAAGGCCGATAGTGGGGCGTTTGCGCCATCGATCAGCTGGAAGCCAAGCAACAACTGGGTGTTCAACTTAGGATTGAATTTGAAATTCGGGGACGGCGCCAAAGCGTTTGACGACAATCGATCTGCAAATCCATTTCCACCGTTTACTTGTGCGCCACCCGTCGTAGCCGCAGCGCCAGCCGCTTGCGGCAGCGCTTTCGGTAGCCTGGGTGTCGGCGGCTTTGAGCCGATCGGCCGGTTCCGCGCGGGTCCGTTCGGAAATGCAATCAACGAGGACGAAATTCAATTCACTGTGCGTTACCAGTTCTAGGGCACGTATTGCGGGAGACAAATCAATGAAATTACTTTTATCCTTCGCGCTAATTGCCGTGATCATGGTGTATGTAACACCGGTGACGGCTGGCCCTGTATCTGAAGACGATATTCAGAATTCGTTTTACCCATACAAATCGGGTTTTCCGAGTTTCGGTGGTTATGAACCAGGGGTTGTTGTCAACCAAGGGAATGTTGAGCAATTCAAAGATGTGCTTGACAAAGCACTCTATCGTTTCGTGAAGGATGGATGGGTAGAAATAAAAACAGCTCCAACGACCGACTTTCCATTAAGCGAAAACTATATTCAAGCGACCAGAGACAATGCGGCCGGTGTCTCATTAAATGAAAACGGGACACTGGACGGTTACGTTGCAGGACGCGCTTTTCCAATCGAACCCGATATCAGTGACCCGCTGGCGGGGCAAAAGCTGGTGTGGAACTACCAATATGGATTCAACTCCGGAGATAGTGAAACGATTTTTCCTTTTTGGTGGACATTTCGAAATATTAAAACCGGAAAGGTTGAACGTGTTCTGAAATTCGAGTGGCACTTTATGAACTACTCGCATCGAGTGAGTTTCGACCCGACCCCGAAGTTCGAAAAGAATCCAAGCAAGATATATCGGGGTATTTACAGCATTGTTACAGAGCCGTTCGACCTGGCTAATACGCAACTGCTGATCCATCGGTATGAGGACGACACTAAGCGCGACGATGCCTGGTTGTATCTGGGATTTCAGCGCCGCGTACGTCGATTGGCGACCGGCAACATCACCGATGCCTTCTTGGGTACGGATTTAATGATCGAAGATTTTGAGGGCTACAACGGACGTGTCACGGACTATAACTGGGAGTACGGAGGTACTCGTGATCTGTTGTTGCCATTTTACTATCACAATGACATGGAGTTAGCGACTGAGCCTGCAAACGATCCGGATGGTTATCGTTTTGTGCAGGTGCATGGAAAGGGAAATTGTTTCCCCAACGTCACCTATCAGCTAAGGAAAACTTATACCTTGATCGGCACGCCAAAGGACACAAATCATCCCATCGGTAAACGTGTCATCAATCTGGATGCGCAAACCTCAACAATGGCCAGTCTGATAACTTATGATCGTAAAGGCGATCTATGGAAATGGTTTCCCATTGGAAAGGCTCATCCTGATCACCATGATCCCAAAAATAAGGGTAGCGGCGTAGCACTGGATGATTATGCTGTGCTCATTGATGTGCAGGCGGATCACTGCACGACACTACAATTCAAGAGCATTATTAGTGACGAAGATAATCAACCGAATCTATTTACCGTTCAGAATTTGCGTAAAGCCGGCAAGTAAGTAACGAATCGCGGTTGGGTTGGGAGCGTCCGAGCCCTGCTGCTTGCCAGCGGAGTCTTTGCAATGCCCTGGATATGATTATGTAAATCTTCGGCTGAGTCGGAGCGTCACCAAATAATCCAGTAAAAATCGGGTCAGAGAACAAGTGTTTCTTATGTTAGAGAAAATCGTTCTCTGACCCGGTTGGTTGCCATAGTTCTTTGCGTGTCTGTGGTCGAACGAGTCTTGTTTCGTAATGCCGTGATGTTCCTCTGTCGGTTTGAGACAAAGCTTCGCTGTCCGATTAAAGGTCACCGGATAGCACAGGGTATTTATTTCTTCTTTTCTCTTTTTAATTTTCGCTTTTCCTGCGGGCTAAGCTGGGCCTTTTTCTGTTGTTCCCTTTTGCCTTTGTCTCTTTTCCCCTTATCACCCATATCTGTTTCTCCTTGTTTGCAAGTGAATTGCACCGGACCGTGGCGGCAACCCCTGTGCGGTCGTGGCGGGTAGCAGATGAGACCGCTTGGCGTCATTGCTAAACGCGTCCACCATGTCCGAAACTTAATCTAAGCACACTGTAGTGATTCAGTCAGCTAGATTGGGGACAGGCTGTCATATCTCGTTGGCGGTGTCCAGCCTGATGCCGTGACGCTCGCCGATTTTTTGCGTGTCAATATTCTATTTGGGTTAGGCAGGTATTTACTGCGGGCCTGTCAAATTCGGGAAGTAGGGAAGTAGGGTCTAACATTGTATTTAGTAGGTGACGCCCTTGTCACCTACATCATCCATACGAGTCAGTTTGGATATCGGGTGCAGGCGTCATTCGGTGGCTGTTGGTTTGGCGTTTGGCAAACTGTTCGACGAGTTTGAGATTGAGACACTATCATCATGATGTTAATACCAGCGTGTCCTGCGGACACCATGATACCCATAGCTGGTCGCCCTTGACTATACCGGCGTGCGTGTTGCGCGAAGTGTTTTTGATGTTCGCCGTGATTTTCGCACCGGAGGTGCTTTGCAGAAATACGTGGCTCTCGTTGCCGTAGTACACGACCTCAACCACTTTTGCTCGCACCCGTATCGGCATGTCCTTTGGCTCTTCACCGTCCAGTTTTACCTTTTCGGGTCGAATCGCGATGCCGACCTTGCCCCGTGCCTCGTCCCCGAATGGCACCGAGATGTCCCCTATATGCGCGGTTATGGCATCGGCGCGGACCACCACCTGTCCTTCTTTGACCCCCACCACCTGGCCGTCAAACAGGTTCATCTTACCGATAAAATCGGCGACGAAGCGGCAGTTCGGGTATTCGTAAAGCTCGGTCGGGGACGCGACCTGAAGGACATTGCCCCCATTCATCACCGCAACGCGATCGGCCATGGACAGCGCTTCGTTCTGGTCATGGGTCACGATCACGAAGGTGATCCCCACCGTTTGCTGTAGGTGCACCAACTCGATCTGCATCTGCTCCCGCAGTTTGGCATCGAGCGCCGACAGAGGTTCATCCAACAACAATACTTTAGGGTGTTTGACCAACGCGCGTGCCAGGGCGACGCGCTGGCGCTGCCCTCCGGACAGTTCATCCGGTTTACGGTCGGCCAACTCCTCTAGCTGCACCAGCGACAATGATTCCTGCACACGCTGATCGATTTCGGGCTTGGGCGTCCCGACCACTCTTAGGCCGTACGCTACGTTCTGCCGAACGGTCATGTGCGGGAAAACCGCATAGGATTGGAACACCATGTTTACCGGCCGTTTGTTTGGTTCTACACGTTCCATATCATCACCATCGATCAACACCTGGCCCTCCGAAGGTGTTTCGAAGCCGGCCAGTATGCGCAACAGCGTGGTTTTGCCGCAGCCCGAAGGACCCAACAAAGCAAAGAACTCCCCCTGCTTGATATCCAACGATACGTTGTTTACAGCGAGGACGGATGACCCGAAACGTTTTACGACATCACGGATGGAGATGATGGTGTTGTCAACCATGGTCGATTTTTCTTTGCGAGCGTGACTGGATGACCAGCGCAACCGCGGTCAGAGCCAGGGTTAGTACGATCAGCACGGTGGAAGCGGCGTTGACCTCAGGCGTAACGGAAAAGCGCACCATGGAATATATCTTTATCGGGAACGTGGTCGAACCGGGTCCCGACGTGAAAAACGTAATGACGAAATCATCCAGCGACAGTGTGAATGCCAATAGTGCCCCCGCTACCATCCCGGGCTTCATATACGGAAACGTCACATTCCAAAACGTCTGCCACTGATTTGCGCCAAGATCGTAAGAAGCCTCCTCCAGCGATTGTTCGAAACCAGCCATGCGCGCCCGAATGACGACCGCCACAAACGGGATCGAAAAGGCAATATGGCTGACCGTGATCGTGGTCAGTCCCAAGGGCATTTCGACGGTGAAGAAGAACGCGACCATGGCGACGGCCATGCAGATCTCCGGTATCACGATGGGCAGATGCACCATACCCTCGAACGGCCCCTGGGCCGGGAAGCGGAAGCGGTACAGAGAAAGCCCCAACATGGTGCCGAATATGGTGGATACCGTAGTCGAAACCCCGGCCACGGTGAGGGAGTTCAGGAACGCATCGTGCAGCTGGCTGTTTTCGAAAGCCTTCTCGTAGTAGCGCAGGGTAAATCCCTGCCAGGTGATATTGCGCTTGCTGTCGTTGAATGAAAACGCGATCAACGAAACGATTGGGAAGTATAAAAAGAAAAACGTACCGCCCATGGCCAGCCTCATCCAGGTTTTTCTGCTGTAATCGAGGGGGTTGGTGCGACGCCTTGCCATTGACCGCTGGGGGCTAAATCGGCCCGCGTTTTCGGCTCGCCATGCTGGCGCGCACCCAAAGGATGATGAAGGTGAGATAAAGCAGCAGGAAAGACAAGGCCGAGCCGAACGGCCAGTCACGCGACGACGAGAACTGGCGCGCGATCAGGTTACCGATCATTTCACTGTCGGTGCCGCCCAGAAGTGCCGGTGTCAGAAATGTGCCCATGGACAGAATAAATGCCAGCAGGCACCCGGAAACAACACCGGGCATGGCCAGTGGCATGGTGACCGAAAACAGAGTCCGCCAGTGCCCGGCCCCGAGATCGAGGCTGGCTTCCAGGTAAGACTTGTTCAGTTTTTCCAGGGTGGCATAGATCGGCAATACTAAAAAGGGCAGGTAGACATAGACCAGGCCAATCACCACCGCCTTCTGGTTGTAGAGCAGCTCCAGGGCCTGAAATTCACCCATGACGTCCGGCAGACCTATCAAGGCGAAGAAGGCGGAAAACTCATCATGCAACCATTCCAGGCCGAAGTTCAGGAAACCGCGCGTGCGCAGTACCGCGATCCAGGCGTAGGTCCTGATCAGCAGGTTGGTCCAAAACGGCAGGATCACCAACAACAGCAACAGGTTCTTCCATCGCGTCGGTGCGAAGGCGATACCCATGGCCAGCGGAAAACCTACGGCAAAGGTGATCGCGGTGCTGATCGCGGCCACCCAGACCGATTTCCAGATGATGCCGAGGTGGATCCATTCAATCGCGCGCGCGTAGTTCGCGAAATTGACCGCGAGATAGATCTGTCCCTGCGGGCCTCGTTCCGCGAAAGAATAGACCCACATGATGAGTAAGGGGACGGTGAAGAAGATCACCAGCCATGCTGTGGGCGGCAGGACGAGCACGGAGAAGGCAAGCTTGTTCTTGCGCCAGCTTTCCAACTTATCGTCCCCGGCGTAGAACCGTGGGCGCGTCGGCCAACGCGCCCACGTTCATCAGTTTAACTCGAACTTAGGCCGCCTGGATTTCGGTCCACGCCGCGTCGTAGAGCGGTAGCGCGTCGCCGACGTCGGCCAGGGCCTGGCTCCGCTTCAGCACGTCGTCCGGCGCGTAGATAGCGGGGTTATCCAGGTCAGCCTTGGCCACGTGTTCACGTGCAGCTTTGTTGGTGGTAGCGTAATGGACGGTGTTCGCGACCTCCGCGTTGACCTGCGCGTCTGCCAGATGATTCAAGAACTTATAGGCGTTCTCCATGTTAGGTGCCCCCTTGGGAATGCACAGTCCATCCACCCAAATCACGGTGCCTTCCTTCGGGATCGTATAGGTCAGATCATCGTCTTCCTCCATCACTTTAAGCACATCGCCGTTCCATTCCATGACCACGTCTACGTCACCTGAAATCAACATGTCCTGGCCGGAATCCGGGACAAAGCCCTTCAAGTGCTTCTTGGCCTTGATCAGCAAATCGCGGGCCGCGTCGATCTCATCGGGATTGGTGGTATTGGCGGAGTAACCCAAATACAGCAGGGTCACACCGATTACAAAACGCTGATCCGCCAGCAGCGCCATGCGGCCCGAGTGTTTGTCGTCGTCGAGCAGGATCTTCCAGCTATCCACCTCGCCCACCTTGGACTTTCGGTAGCCGATCCCGCAGCTGCCCCACATGTAAGGCACGTTGTACTTGCATCCCGGATCAAACGAAGGGTTGAGGAAATTCGGATCGATATTTTTGAAGTTGGGAATCTTGGAACGGTCCAACTCGACCAACATGTCGGCGTTGATCATGGTCTCGATCATGTAGTCGCTGGGAAAAATAACGTCATAGCCGGGGTTGCCGGCCTGAAATTTCGCGAACATCTCTTCCAGGTTAGCATACAGGTCATACTGAACTTGCACACCGGTATTGTCGGTAAACGAAGACAGGGTGGTTTCGCCGATATAGGTATCCCAGTTGTAGACGTTGAGTTTCTTTTCCTGGGCGGACACGCCACGTCCACTGAACGTCAGCGCAACGGCGGCCGCGCCGGATCCCTGCAGGAACCTGCGCCGGGTAAACGGAAAGCTAAAGTTATTCATGTGATCTCCTCCAGTTGGTTCTAATGACGTAGTTATTACGCTAAAAAAACTGAGCACCTGTTACTATAAAGGACAGACCTCAACCTGCGAAGTCTGGTCTCCAAACGGCCCGCATCGTCGCGGCCATCGGCACGGTTTACTACAAAAGACCATCGGAGCGCAATTCTTCTATTGTCGCCACAATGCCTTCACGCAATATCCGTACCATATCGTCGATTTGTTCTCTGGTCAGGATGAGCGGCGGCGACATCACATTCAGGTGGCCGACCGGGCGCATGATCAACCCGCGCTGCTCACATTGTTTCGCCACACGC
>JAOTWM010000106.1 GCA_029862885.1 Gammaproteobacteria bacterium | reverse complement strand
AGAGATAAAAATTTTCGGGCCGATCGCCCAATGACGCGACGTCGTAGGTCGGCGTGCCTAAGCCGGTGATAATAAGTCCGTCGTGGTGCGCTAACAGTGAAGTAAGAAGAGGTCGGCGCCGCAACCGACCGCTCTCGTCGACTAAATTAGGCAGTTCGATGCCCGTCATTGTTTGAAGTGTTTAACCCCGATAATTTGTTGACTGACGAGCACGGCGGTCGCTTTCCTGTCGGCGAGCGCCATATCCACTGCCGTGTGGAACAGGCGACCGACGTCCTCGGTCCGCTCGGCGAGATAGCATGTGACGCCCATGGCGCGTAGTGTGGTTTCGGCCGCTCGACCCATCGGCACTTGCCATGGATTGCCTTCGCCCGTATCGCCGCGCATAGTAATCAACATCGGGCACGGGGCATGCGCATTAGCGGGCAGGGATAGCGCATTGATGCAATTGCCGGTTCCGCTGCTTTGCATGAACAGTGCGCCGCGCTGACCACCGAGCCATAAACCGACGATCAGGCCGATGCCCTCCTGCTCGCTGGTAAGGGTGACGATGCGGCGCTTGGGGTCGTCGTTACACAGCTTCAATACGCGGGTTAGGCCGGCGTCGGGCACTGTCGCAATGGTAGTGATGCGGTGCGATTGAATGACCCCAAAGACATCACTTGACCAGTCATGAGTTTTAGTCATGAGCCCTTCACGATTTGAACTACACCGAAACGCGGGATGCCCGGCGACTGGTCGACTTGCCGGCTCAATCGATAACTCGAAAGATCTCCCACCGGGTCGATCCACTGACAATCAGTGGTTCCAGTTCCGCGGCATACTGCTGGTGATCCGAACGTTCGGCTAGAGCATCCCACTGCTGTTGCAGCTCGGCCATATCGCGAACGCGCACATCGATGGTAACAAGCGCCTCTTCGGCACCCACACTGCCCGTCATGAGGACGTGATCGGTTTGACCGATCTCCTTTCCGATCGTCTCCCACCACTGTTTGATCTTCTCGATGACCTGGTTTTTCATGCCGAATCGGGATTTCACATGCCAACGCGCTACGATCATAATGTCACCTCCTGCAGTACTGTTGGAACATTTAGGGGTTAGCGAAACGGGCCTCCCCGCTCCTCAGTCGTCGCACAAACGACTTGTAAACACACTACACGGGTTGCCGTCCAATGAAAACGGGGTCGAGGCACTATTCGACGAGCATCGCTCAGCGGTTCCACTGGCGTATAATTAACCAACCAGTCACGGAGAGCGCATCAATCAATGGAACGTTTTTTGGTCGCCAGTTCCACAGCCCGCGAGTGGCGGGCCGCCGTCGACGAATGCCTTGAGCGATGTGGAAAGCAAGTTTCCACGCAGAAGCTAGGATTTATCTATACCACCGACGCACACAGCAAAAACCTCGATGCAATTGTCAGCCGCTTGCAAGCCAAGAGCGGAGTGCCGCATTGGGTTGGTACCATCGGTTTAGGCATCCTTTGTGTCGACCAAGAGCATTACGATGCTCCGGCAATCGGTATTATGATTTGTCGCTTTCCGGATGATGCGTTTCGAGTATTTTCAGCGATTCGAGAGGGCTTCGAGGAGTTCGACAAGGCAAATCGCTCGTGGTTGGAGAACAATTTCGGAAACTTCGCTATTGTCCACGCCGATCCGACTAACCCGAAACTACAACAGCTGATACCCGCGTTCAGCGAGAAACTTAACGGTGGATTTCTGGTCGGTGGTCTCACGTCTTCACAAAGTGGCAACGTACAGATCGCCGACCGTGCCACTTCGGGCGGTTTGTCAGGGGTGGTGTTCTCTGACAAGGTGCCGGTGGTTACGGGGCTGAGCCAGGGATGTTCGCCACTCGGTCCTGTGCACACCATCACTCAAGCCCAACGCAACATTGTTATCACCATAGATGATCGGCCGGCCGTGGACGTATTCACCGAAGATATCGGCGAATTGTTGGCCAAGGACTTAAGTCGCGTCGCCGGCTATGTGTTTGTCGGGTTCCCAGTCTTGGGTTCGGACACGGGCGACTATGTAGTCCGCAATCTGGTTGGCATCGATCCACGGAACAAAGTGCTCGCTGTCGGTGAGTTGCTTAGCACCGGCGACCCCATCATGTTCTGCCGGCGCGACGGTGAGACCGCTCGAGAAGATCTGGTGCGCATGGTGCGAGACGTCAAGCAACGGACCGTCGGCGCGGAGCCGAAAGGTGCCGTGTATTACTCTTGCCTCGGGCGCGGGCGGTACACCTTCGGCGAAAACTCGGAGGAGATAAGGACAATTCAGCACGAACTCGGTGATGTTCCATTGGTGGGTTTCTTTGCCAACGGCGAAGTCTCGCATAACCGTCTTTACGGGTACACGGGAGTATTAACCCTATTTGTGTAACGTGTTTCGGTCTAAATCTTTCTAGGAACCTAGCGATTGGCAATAAACCAGGCCACAACCAAGGAGGACGATATGGAGCCACACCCGGTTGCAATTATTACTGGAGCAAGCCAAGGAATCGGCAAAGCTTGTGCCATTGGAATATCGCAAGCCGGATATCGACCCGTGTTAGTAGCAAGAACAGAATCCAAACTACGCGCAGTAGCCAATGAGATTGAAGCACGACTTACAACGGGTGAAATACAGAAACCTATTGTCTACCCGCTTGATGTGACGGACTATGCGAAAGTTCAACAGTTCGTAGCGGAGATTGACAATCAATTCGGAAGAGTAGATTTGTTGGTCAATAATGCGGGAATTTTGAGGCGGGGAACATTAGATGTTTCAGTTTCCGATTTTGAACAAATCATTAAGACCAACCTTGTTTCCCCCTTTGTGCTCTTGAAAGAACTGGTGCCACTTATGAAGAAACGCGGGAAGGGCCATATCTTTAATATTGCCTCCCGCGGGGGGAAAACAGGCTTCGCCGGAGAAGGTGCCTATGACGCTTCCAAGTTTGGCATCGTGGGTCTTAGCGAATCGTTGTATCGGGAGTTAGCGAGAGAAGGAATCTCAGTCACTGCCATTTGCCCGGGCTGGGTCAATACGGAAATGGCTCAACAGGGAGGAGCCACATTGTCGGGTGAAGAAATGATCCAACCCGAAGACATTCTCAAGACGATTCAATGGGTCCTGGAGCTGGCTCCCAATACTTGTGTTCGAGAAGTGGTAATAGAACCCACTAGAAGCATTGTATAGAGAACAAAAGAGGCGACATCGTTTCCAGAACAAATGAGTAACTCAACTTCCTACGATGTTATCGTCATCGGTGGCGGTATTGCCGGAATTTCCATTTCCGCCGTTTTATCCAGCACCATGCGGGTGGTGATGTTGGAAAGCGAAAGTGTGCCGATGTACCACTCAACCAGCCGATCGGCAGCAATGCTGATCGAGAACTATGGGGGCAGCGCGATGGAACAATTAATTCGCGCGAGTCGCCCCTTTTTCGTGGACCCACCCGATGAATTTTGTACCGCACCCCTTGCGGGACGTCGTGGTGTACTTACTATGGCGGAAGTCGGGCAGGAGTCTGAGCTCCAGCTCTTTTACGATGCCTGCAAAGGGGTTGAACTGTTGTCTGCCGACCAATTGCAACAGCGCATATCCAATCTCGTTCCGGGGAAATTTACCGGTGGCGTGTTGGATTCAACAGCGCTGGATCTCGAAGTCGACCGATTGTGCCAGGCCTATTTGCGGCAGTTTCGTCGCCACAGCGGGAAATTGATTTGCAATGCTCGGGTGACGGCCATGCGCCGGAAGGACGGGCAATGGACAGTGAAAACAGGGTCGGGCGAATGCTGTGCACCGCTGATCGTCAATGCGGCTGGCGCATGGGCGGATGATGTCGCCGCGATGGCGCAAATCAAGCGCCTTGGGTTGGTTCCTCACCGTCGCACGGCCGCCATCGTCGCCTTCGAAAAACCCGCGCGTCGGGAATGGCCGATGCTCGTCGCTCTGGACGAGACCTGGTATGCACACCCGGAAGGCGAATGGATGATGATATCGCTCAGCGAGGAAACACCCATGCAACCCTGCGATGCCTGGCCGGAAGATATTGATGTCGCCACGGCTATCGACAATTTCCAACAGGCAATCGATTTGGGAGCGGTAACGAAGGTCATACGTAGTTGGGCGGGCTTGCGGACTTTTGCGCCGGACCGGTGTCCGGTGGTCGGTTTCGACGAATCCGCCAAAGGTTTTTTCTGGCTGGCAGGGCAGGGCGGCAGTGGTATCCATTCGGCTCCCGCACTCGCGGAGGCCGCCGCTTCCCTGATCACGGCCAATACCTACCCAGAGTGGTTAACCATCGCGCCCGACTTGGTTGCGGAATTGTCGCCAAAACGGGTTACTGGTGAATTCAACTCTTAAACGGCGGTGAGGTTCGCTAAGGGCGGCACGCCATCAGATTCACCATTTCAAAAGCCACTGTGGCCGCGGCCAAGGATGTGATTTCTGCGTGGTCGTAGGCAGGCGCCACCTCGACGATATCCGCAGCAATCAGCTTCAAGCCCTGCAGTCCCCGAATAATGTTGATCAGTTCACGGCTGGATAAGCCGGCAACCTCGGGAGTGCCGGTGCCCGGCGCATAAGCCGGATCGAGCACATCGATATCGATGGACAGGTACAACGGATGTTCACCCACGCGGTCACGAATCCGCTTGACGATATGATCAACCCCCTGGCTTTGCAATTCGTCGCAATGGATGACTTTGAAACCCAGCTCCGCATCGTTTTGCAGGTCTTCCCGGCTATATAGCGGCCCGCGAATACCGACGTGCATGGATGCCTCGTCGTTAAAAAGCCCTTCCTCCGCCGCGCGCCGAAATGGTGTGCCATGGGTATACGGCGCACCGAAATAGGTGTCCCAGGTGTCCAGGTGGGCATCGAAATGCACCAAAGCGACGGGACCGACCTGCTTGTTTACGGCGCGCAACAGGGGCACCGCAATGGTATGGTCACCACCAAGGCTTACGATAGCGCCCGCTTTTTCGAACAGATCCGTTGCCGCGGTTTCAATCTGTTGGATCGCCTCGTCAATGTTGAACGGGTTACAACCGACGTCGCCGGCATCGGCCACCTGCAGCGTTTTGAATGGTTCAGTATCGTAGGCGGGATGAAAAGCCGTGCGCAGGTGACGCGATGCTTGGCGAATGGCCTGGGGCCCAAATCTCGCACCCGGCCGATAGCTCGTACCCGAGTCAAACGGTATCCCCAAAATGGCGACGTCGCAGTAGGGTACGTCTCGAAGCTCCGGCAGCCGGCAAAATGTAGACGGTCCCGCGTAGCGGGGCATGACGGTACCGCTTATAGGTTCAATAGGTCGTGTCTTTTTGTCATTCATCAGTATTTCTCGAGGCTGTTCAGCGATTTCGGATCACAAGATACAGGTAAAACTTGGTTTATTACATAACCCAGGAAATGTCAGCATCGTAGATGTGACGGTAAGTTACAATCGTTTAGAAATATATGACGAATAGCGATCGAAGCTCGGCTCACAGCTTGCTCGAAGACTCAACCTTGCTTTACCTTCTGCTCAGCGCGGTTGTCATCGCGGCGGCCGGACTTGTTCATGGTACCTTGGGATTGGGATTCCCTTTGGTTGCCACACCCTTACTCGCGCTGTTCATGGATCTGAGAACAGCGATTCTCTTGACGCTGCTGCCGACGGTCGCGGTCAATCTCGTGAGCATAGTACGCGGCGGCGAGTGGCGCCAAAGCATCGGACGATTTTGGCCGTTGGGCGTCAGCGCGTTGGCGGGAAGCGGGTTGGGGGCGTGGCTGCTGACCGTAGGGGACCCGGCACCGTATTCGCTATTGCTGGCGGGGCTCGTACTCCTGTACCTCGGCACGGAGCGGGCCAGTTCCTTCAATATGGCGTGGGTAAGGCGTTGGGTGATGCCGTCGATGCTGGTGTTTGGATTGATCGCGGGATTATCGGCCGGCACTACCAACGTAATGGTGCCGATTTTGATCATCTATACGCTGGAACTGCGGTTGGCCAAGACCGCGATGGTGCAAACCTTCAACTTGTGCTTTCTTGCGGGCAAGCTGGCGCAGATCAGTGTGTTCCTCGCGACGGGCTTGTTCACGGCGGCTATCGCCGTGACGACGGCGCCTTTGATGGTTGTCGCCGTACTCGCTTTGTTTGTGGGTATGCACGTACGCGATCGAATTGCTACTGAGACTTATCGGCGGCTCGTGAAGCGTGTGCTGTTCGTATTGGCGCTGCTGCTGATCGGCCGGTATTTTTACGCATAACAATGCCATTTACCGAAACACCAGATCAGAATTTCAGAAAAACCCGGCAGTTTGTCAGAAAACTCGCACTGTCGAGAAACGGGCGGGGATATACTCGTTTCGCGGTCGAGTGTTTAGTAATTACCGCGTGGGTATCGTTACGGGACGAATCCGATACGGAATCCGCAATTGACCTTCACAAGTCGGTCCATACCGGCGTCTATTTTCACGAATGCGCGAGTCGCTATCGTGCTATCCTGTGACAAATTAGATAATAAGCAGTTGTAACGGAGGCATTACCAATGAAATCCACCAATAAGTCACTACTAACCGCATCGACGCTGGCTGTCACGGTCTCGGTCGGTTTAGCAACCTCGCCCGCATTCGCGACCCATGGAGGAAGTCCTTCTCCAGAACTGACAGTCGTCGGCCATATCGACGCGGCCGCAGTGGGTGTACCGTTTGGCGAGAACGTCACGGACGTCTGGGCGGCACAAAGCTCGTCCAACGGACGCGACTACGCCTATTTGGGGACCTTTGACGACATTGCTTGCATGTTGGATACGACGGGAACGCACATTATCGATATCACCGACCCGGCGAGCCCGTTCAACGCTGGATTCATTGCCGACAAGCCGGGAACCCGGACCAACGACGTCAAGGTCGCCCACCTGGAAACGCCACGTTTCAGCGGCGAGATCTTGGTGGCATCGAATGAGTCCTGCGGCAGTGGGTTTATTCCACGACTGAACGCCAACGGCGGGGGCACCATACCCGGTCAGGGCGGCGTGGCGATCTGGGACGTCACCGATCCAACGGATCCGAAAGTGTTTAAGCAGAACTTCCTCGACTTCGGTGTACACAACACGTATATCTGGCAACAAGGTTTGAATGCCTACATGCTTGTTGTCGACGACGATAACGTCCAAGATCTTCACATCGTCGATATCACCAAACCCCAATCTCCGAGGGAGATCGCCGTTACCGGCCAACTCGATTGGCCGGAGAACGACAACATCGGCGACGGTGAGGTGTTCCTGCACGACGTGTGGGTGCAGAACAACATCGCCTACTTGTCGTACTGGGATGCCGGTCTCGTGTTGCTGGATGTGAGTGACCCGAGCAATCCGGTTTTCTTGGGGGACAGCGAATATATAACTCCAGATCCGCTTTCCGGTGAGGCGCCCGAGGGCAACTCGCACGTGGCCGTGCCCAACGCCGACGGGACGAGGGTCCTCATGGGTGATGAGGATTTCGCCGCCGGATCACTGACGTCGTTCCAGGTTGGTGGGGCTGATGTTGATGCAGCCGAGGGTGCGTTCACGACGCCCGTGTTTAGCCTGCCCGCAGCGTCGTTCGCCGGGGTGGCTGTGACACAGGGCGGTAGCCTCGGTTGTACCGCGGCTGACCTTTCGGCGGCACCGGGTGTCGATTCGGTCGCGATCATCCAACGTGGCGTGTGCCGATTCGATACAAAAGCCCAAAGTGCAATCGACCAGGGTTATGTGGGCATGGTCGTGTACAACGACGCCGCCCGTGGCGACGCCCTGGTGTCAATGTCCGGCGATCCACGGAATATCGTCGGGTTCTTCGTCGGCAATACCGATGGCAATGCGATCGCCAATGGCGCCACGATCGCGGCGACCGGGCTGTTTGATGGCTACGGCTACCTACGGCTACTCGACGTGAGCGATCCGGCCAATATCGTTGAACTCGACCAATTTGCCACCGAGCATGTTTTTGACAATCCGCCGCTACCGGGCGACCGGACGATGCACAACATCGTCGTCAACGAAGGCACCACGGCTTACATCTCCTGGTACGCCGAAGGCATGCGCGTGGTCGAATTTACCGGCGACACGCTCGTCGAGTCCGCTCACTTCGTGGACACTGACGATGGCTCCAACTTCTGGGGCGTGTATCTGTACGAGCACAGTGACGGCAACACGTACATACTCGGTAGTGATCGAAGTACTGGCCTCTGGATTTTTGAGACTCCGTAAAGCCATAAAGTAATTACTTCCTTATTATCGCGGAGCCAAAAGGCGGGTGAAGCATCACCCGCCTTTTTTTATTTGCAGATGAATGAAATTGCTTCCGATCGATAAAGTTGATTTCACGCGTGTCCCGAAATATCCGAAACAGTAGCTAGATTGTGCGGAGATCGGTCCATCCTTCCGGACATTCGTCGGCGTCAACGCGAAAGCCAAATATGGGCCCGTTGGGGTCACTAGGACCGGGTGCAAAGCACACGAGTTCAGGCAGCGGCGTGCCTGCCGGCATTTCAGTCCATCCCGATGGGCACTGATCCCCCCAAAATGTGCCGTACAGTATTTCGCCGTTTGTACAGCGGATCGAACCAGGGCCCTCAATGTCCAAGTCCATATCCGCTACTACAATCGCCGCCGTCGTGAACGCATCGCCACAGCCGCCGAGCCACAGTGTCGATAGCAACACAAACGTGATGAATCGATGCATCGTCTAGCCTCCGTGCCGCTGGATCGGGGTGAATCGCAGACTACTTAGAAAGCGCTCGCCCTCGGTTTGGGCCGCGACCGGCGCATCGCGTTGTCTCGTTCGCCGGCTATGGTCGATCATCACCAGCACATCCGGGGCTTCGGGGTGCACGCAGAACAGACCGTGGGCATCGAGGAGGTAGACCGGGCCGGCGTAACCGCCCACCCGCGTATCTTCGGCATTCAGGTCAAAGCGTACGCACAGCGGGGCGAGCGTATCGTCAACGGCAAACTCGACCCGCATATTCTGTTGGCGCGGACTCTCTCGAAAGAGACCCATGGCCCGCACGTGGCTCAGCAGTTCTTGCGTGGTCGTGAACTGACGCTCGCCGGCATCTAAAACGGCGGCCTTTGCAAGATACGTGTTCCGCGAAGGCCGCCCCCGCGAGGATCTTTTGACGAACATAGAATAGGAGAGCCGCGTGGTGTCTTGCGATTCGCGTCCGACCCAATGCCAGCGCTCTCCATCTGGCGGCAGTACTGAAAACCCATTGAACTGCAGGCGTTGGTCGGGTTCGGTAACGAGTACGGTGGGCGGGGTGGAAGCACAGCCTTGCACTCCGAACGCGATCAGAAAAACGATCGTCGAGGGGAGGCCGCGGAAACGGAGTGTATCGCGTCGCATATGACCTCGTTCCGGAAATGCCGGTCGCGCAACCCAACTCGTCCTAAAGAGCTACCCCAGTTACGGATAAATTGCGCTGATTTGGGTCAGCCTACGGCCATAAACCTGAACGATTAACGACTCAATTTGATACCGGCGGCAACCCGATCCCAGGTCGAATCGGTAATCCCTCTCTCCCGCAGTTCGAATTTCTTGATTTTTCCGGTTGGGGTTTTCGGCATAGCGTCGATGACATCGATGTAGCGGGGTACCATGAAATAGGCCATTCTGGGTTCGAGGTACCGAATCAGTGATTCCGGATCTATGCTCTGGTTTTCCTTGGCAACCAGCACCGCCATCACTTCTTGTTCCGTTTCCGCCGATGCGATGGGTATCACCGCGCATTCCAGCACGGGAGCGTAACTGTTAATTTCATTTTCTACCTCAATGGACGAGATATTTTCGCCCCGGCGTCGAATCGCATCCTTGGTTCGATCAACGAAGTACAGATTGCCATCACTATCCCGCATTAACATGTCGCCGGTATGCAGCCACAGGTTTCGCCAGGCTTTTTCCGTCCAGTCCGGATGGTTCCAGTAACCAGTGGTCATAATCCATGGAACTTTTGATCGGACAATAGCTTCGCCGGGTACTCCGTCCTCGAGTTCCTGGTCCAGTGCATCGACAATTCTTACTTCGTAGCGATCTTCAGTCACCCGTCCGCAGGATTTGTTGTTGGCAAGATCGAAACCGGAACGGGTGGGGCAATTCATCTCGGTGCCGCCCCAGGTCGTAGACACCCGGCAGCCAAATCGCGTTTTGAAATCTTCGACCTCGGGGATTAACGGCACCATCAGCACACGATCCAGGGTATTGTCGTGGTCCGATGGGTTTTCGGATTGCCGATACAGAAAGTTGGCCATGGCACCCAGCAAAAATGTGCAAGTCACGTTGTAGGTGGATACATCTTTCCAGAAGCGGTCCACACTGAATGCGCCCGAAATAATGGCCGTAGCCCCCGCAATACAACTGCAGTAGATAGTCGCGAATTGACCGGCGATGTGGAACAAAGGCAACGGCGCACAATAAACATCGTCTTCGCGTAGCTCCAGCATCTCGGCTACGCCATAGGCATACTCGTAGGCATGGGCATGCGTCATGGTGACGCCTTTGGACGGACCCGTCGTGCCGGACGTATAAAGAACGCCCATCAAGTCATGGTACTGCGGTGACGCCCCAGAGTAGACCGTGTCGGAGAAAATATCGCCAAAGCGGCGAATCTCAAATTGCGACGTAAGAGATTCACACAATGGTGATTCGTAGGTTCCGTTTTCATCGTATAAAATGAGGCACTGCAAAGATTTCAGTTCGGACTTGATCGCGTCGATACGGTCAAGAAACTGAACATCGATGATGATGGTTTTAGCCAGCGAATCGTTGATTAAATAGGCGAGGGGATTGCCACGATTGTGAATGTTAACGGGCACTTCGATGCCGCCACATTTCGACAGGGCGCACCAGGCGAGGATGTAGTCGACCGTGTCCGGCAACATAATGAGTACGGTATCGCCGGGCACGATGTCCAGATCCACCAATCCCTGGGCAAGATGCCCCGACCGAGTATCTATTTCCCGGTAGCTGTATCCGCGATCGGCAGTCACTATCCAGTGTTTGTCGGGACAATGCGCGACGCGTCTGGCAAGTACCGCTGTCAGATCCCGGGATAGGGGAGAATCGACCAGAGTCAAACTATCTGCCCTTAAATAATGGTTTCCTTTTAGCGGCGAAAGCCTTTATGGCTTCTCCATAGTCTTCGGTGAATATCAAATTTGAAATCGTCTGCTTTTCGAGGTTCAGCGTGGTCTCAAAATCGGCTTCGGTGGATTGGGCAAGCAGCCGTTTATGCTGGGTAATAGCCAGTGGTGCCCGGGACATCACCATGCGCGCCATGGTTTCGGCCTTATGTTCTTCCTCGCCCAGCGGCACCAGCTTATTAACGAGGCCGATTTGATAGCCTTCTTCGGCATCGATAAACTCTCCCGTAAGCATCAGTTCCCTTGCTCGGTTTAAACCAACAATCATGGGTAATAATTTACTCGCCCCTCCGGTTACGGTCATGCCGGCATTCATCTCGGGGAATCCGAATACAGCATTGTCCGCTGCAACAATCATGTCGGAATCGATGGCGATCTCAAATCCGGCGCCCACCGCATAGCCTCTTACCGCCGAAATAACGACCTTGGAAGATTTGCGTATGATCCTCGGAATTTCCTGGAGGTTTTCAGTAATGTCTTCGACGATATCCAGTATGGGATGAATTTCACCGCTTAAGATTTTCGGATACTCGTCCATCGCGACCTTCAGGTCATCGCCGACACAAAAGGCATCACCCACACTGGAAATAATAATGGCTTTTACCTTGTTGTCGTCGGAAGCTTCGCGCAGCAGATCAACCAGGCGCTGGGTCTCCTTTGGATCAATGGCATTTAGGATCTCGGGTTTGTTAAATCGAATCCAGCCGATATCGTCTTGGATTTCGTAAAGTAGTTTAGTCATTACTTGATGCTGAATTTGGTGTTCAGTGGGTTGAATTCGGGATGAATCCGGGAGATGAATCCGGGACACCCATAAATTTACCATTGATTTTCCAAGATACAGTGGGAATCAAAAGTGTATTGGCCAGGCTGCGGCGTTAAGTTGCGGCTGGCAACGGATTAAAGTGAATTCTGGGAAATCATCAATCATGCATTGATTATTAACGAAAATATTGCGGATATCTTAGATTGGTTCGGACCCTTTCATCTTGCCGATATACAATCGTCCAATGAGAAGTCAAAGCAGGCGTCGATTCCTCGGCCCATGAGTATTCGTGTCGTACAGGTCACGGACGCCCATCTGTTCCGAGATCCGGACAGCGTGCTGGCCGGAGTATCGACATGGAAAACGTTTCGCGCTGTATTGGAGCAGATCGATCGTCGACATGGCAATTTCGACTATCTGATCCTCACGGGCGACCTCGCCCAGGATGAAGAGCTCGATACTTATCTGTTACTGCGCGAGGCACTGGGTGATTGGCTCGAGCATTGCCGAATTATCCCCGGCAATCACGATAACCGCGCCAATCTGCGACAAGCGTTTCCCGAGCTGTTCCCGAACAAAGACGGTCCGCTCACATTCGCATTATCGACCGGTGATTGGAAGCTCATTGGTCTCGATTCTCATCTCCCGGGTGAGATCAAGGGCCGCGTCGACGCTAACCAGTTGCAATGGCTGCAAGATCAGTTGCGGATCGGACCAAGCGTCCAGACTCTGTTGTTCGTTCATCATCCGCCCATGGACATCAACGTCGGCTGGCTCGATAAGATAGGCCTAGACGGCGCTGCTGACCTCGTCGATCTCATCATGGCCTCACCGCAGATTAAGGCCATCTGCGCGGGTCACGTGCACCAGGAGTTTACGGGCCAGATCGGCGCGGCGAAGATGTATACGACGCCTTCGACCAGCGTGCAGTTCGGCGCCCGCACCGGGCAATCGTTCGACACCAGCGCAGCCGGTTATCGCACATTTCGACTCGACGACGGTTACCATACGCAGGTGCATCGACTATCCGACTAGGATTATCCGTACGAGCCGGGCACCGCGGTACAACAGATCAATAACCATGCGTTCCTCCTTCCACGAAGAACATAACGATCATGTGGTAACCGGGTACAGCACCGCGTTTCCAGAAGGTGGACGAATGTATGTGCCGGGGGTTGCCCCCACGCAAACCTTTCAGAATTTTGGCGAACATTACTTCCGGAGTGTTGTCGAGTATATCAACCGGCATAACATCAAAAGCTTTCTTGAGATTGGCGTCGACAAGGGCAAACTGGCGGTGCAAGTAAAGCCGTTGTTGGATCTATATGTGGGCGTGGATGTAGTCAAGGCGAGTCCGCATTGCAGCCACACGATGAGTAGCGACCGGTTTTTCGCTGCCAACGAATTTGCGCACGGCGATTTCGATTGCTGTTTCATAGACGGCTTACATCTGTTTGAAACCTCCCTTAGGGATTTCGTCGGCGCGGAAAAACTGGTGGCGCGATCGGACGCCATTATATTTCACGATGTC
>JAOTWM010000585.1 GCA_029862885.1 Gammaproteobacteria bacterium | reverse complement strand
TGCGATCCACGCCGCGCGTGCAACGACAACCTTGGGGTAGTTGTCGAACTCGACGACACAAAGCACTGTGCGGCTCATAATTATTTCCTCCAGTTATGCGTCCGTACCCTATCGAGTATAGGGCCAAGAAGCACTGCGTATAACTACGAATATACGATTTTTAATGATAGTTTTGCGTTTTCGCCCCACCCGCGATAATGATCATGCCAGATTCGGAACCAACAATTTTCGCCGCCGTCCTCGCCGCCGGTAGCTCGTCACGATTCGGGTCGACCAAGCAAGTTGTTTTACTGGAGGGCGTTCCGCTCGTGCGGCGCGCCATAGATACAGCTGGCACGGTCTGCGATAACCGCGTGCTGGCAGTGATTGGCCATGACGCGGAAACCGTGCTTGCGGCCATCGATGCGGGGCCATGCTTTATCGCAGTGAATGAAGACTATGGCAAAGGGCTGGGCGGAAGCATCGCCACGGCGGCGCGTGCATGTCGCGGGAACGCCGACGCCCTCCTGCTGCTGCTGGCCGACCAGCCGCTTATCACTCCCCGGCACCTCCGGACCCTGATAAATACCTGGTCCGGCGCCGCAAATGAAATCGTGGCCACCTCCTATACCGGCACAGAGGGGCCGCCCGTGCTGTTCCCGGGTGGCGCGTTCGAAGCGCTGGAATCGCTGGCCGGTGACCGGGGAGCCCATGCGCTGTTCCATGACAGTCGATTCGCGCTAAAAACCGTGTCGTTTGAGCCGGCGACGTTTGATATCGATACGCCGGCGGATTTAGCCGCGCTGGTTTAGGAACTGCTGCATCTCGGCGATGATCGCAAGAGCGATCGGGCCGGGTCCGCGTCCGCCCAGATCGATGCCGGCCGGGCCGTGCAGTCGGCTCTGCAGCGCATCCGCCACGTCGGCCAGATCATTCATCAGTCGTTTGCGTCGACCGATGGGCCCCAGCAGCCCGACGTAAGCGATGTTGGATGCCGCGAGTTGCCGCAGATAGGCCCGGTCACTTGCCAGGTGATGGCTCATAACGATCGCAAGGTCGAAATGTTCCAGCCTGACCTGCTGACTCAACTCGTCGGCCGGGCAGCACAAAGTCTTGATTGGATCTGGATACGAACGGCCTTCAATGTAAGCCGGCCGATGATCGACAACCGAACAACGCCACCCAAGCTCCGACGCGATTCTGACAACAGGTTCCGAATCAAGGCCGGCGCCGAGGATCAGCAACGCGGGCGGCGGCTCGATGCGGGTGTACAGAACAACGCAATGGCCGTCAGGGGTATCCACTTGACGCATCACGGCCGGGCTTTCGCTATCGGCACCGTTCGCTACCGAGCGAGCGACGATATCGCTCATGCCAAAGTTCCGCTCGCGGCCGTCTTTCAGTAGCAGAGAAGCTCCCGCCTTGATCGAAGACGAATCTGCGCTGACGACTATGGCCAGCGCGGCCGGCTCATCGCCCTCCAAGATGTCGGCAATGGCAGCAAACGGCTGGTATTCGGTTTCCGGCGATAATGGCTGCAGAAGCACGCGCATCGTTCCATCGCAGCCCACCCCTAGTCCCCATAGCTCGTCATCGGCACTCAGGTCGTAGCTGGCAGTTTCCGCGACACCGGATTCAATAACACGCCGGGCGCGCTCCACGAGGTCGCCTTCCAGGCAACCGCCGGACAACATGCCGCAGAAATTTCCACCGCTGTCGATAATCATCTGCCCGCCGGCTTTGCTGTAGGTCGAGCCGATAGTCTCGAATACCGTTGCCAGCACCATAGACTGGCCGCCCGATGCGCGCTCTGTGAAGAATTTCAGCAAGTTCATGATTGACTGAACAGCCCGACATACATAAGGCGGATCGCTGTGACGGTCACGAGTGCCCTGAAAACGGTGCGGAACAAGGACTCCGAGATTCGATCAACCACCATCTTACCCAGCCAGGTCCCCAGGAGGGCGGCTGCAAGGGAAAACACAATGATTTGCAGATAAGGCGCGTAGTCGAATCCATTAAACGTATAACCGGCAATTTTCAGAAGACTCATTCCCGTCAGGCACGCTGCCATCGTACCAACGATCTGCCGCCTTTTGAGCCCGGTGTGTAGGATGATCGCGTGCAATATCGCACCGTAGGCAAACAAGGTCGATAGCAAGGAGTGTATGAAGCCCACGATCACCCAGGGATGCCGGAGCTTCGGTCGCCACGAAATCTCAGGCAACCAGATTGCAATCAACATGACGATACTGATCGCCGTTGCGATTATCGTCTCCGGTAGCTCAACGTAGAGCCTGGAGCCAATGGCGACCGCTACAACACTCCCGACCAGAAACCGACCCGCGATTTTCCAGTCGATATCGTGCCAGAAGAACAGCAGGCGTGTTGAGGTCGAGCCAATCAACAGCGTCGAGTGAATCGGCACGATCGCGGCAACGGGTAGCACGGTGCTGGTTACCGCGAGGACTATCATTGCTCCGCCGGCCGAGAACGCCGCATTACACAGGGCCGCCAGGAAACTTCCCGCGACTATGATGTAAAAGCTTGCATCGACCTCGAGCATGCCGGGCATGCTACTCGCTACCCCACTTTGTCTCGACATGAATACCGATTGTTCTAAGGAACGCACTCGGCAGAATGCCGCCGGCCGATACGACAATTGCATCATTCGCGATCTCTTCCAACTTATCATCATGAGCGATCTCGACCACTCCGTCGCGAATCGCCTTTACGTTTGAACTGAACAGGACGCGCAGACGTCCTGATGCCGCCATTTCCTCGACTCGCTGGCGGTTCTTTGGCTTGGCGCGTGAAAACGCATCAGAACGATAGGACAGGGTCACGGTCGTTCCAGGTTCCTCCGCGATAGTGGTCGCGGCCTCGAGCGCACTGTCACCGCCACCGACAACCAGAACGTGCTGATTACGATGTTGCGCGGGATCGATAACCCGGTAAACAACCTTGCTCATCTCTTCGCCGGGCACCCCGAGCTTTCGAGGCGAGCCGCGACGCCCAATGGCGAGTAACACTGCTCTTGTATTGTAGTTCCGCTTGCTGGTCTTGACCACGAAGCCG
>JAOTWM010000584.1 GCA_029862885.1 Gammaproteobacteria bacterium | reverse complement strand
ACCATGGGCATCGATAATCGGCCCTTGGTAAGGCTGTGCCGAGAGCGCGGCGCATGGTATTAACGTCAAAGCCGAGACGAGGAATGCAAACTTTGCGCACCGCATATTATCGATTGCAGACAGTCAGTTAACGGCCACATGTGGTCATTCAACGATGGCATGGAATACTTCGTACAACGGGTCTTGCGCCAGCGCTCGGGTGTTCTGGCCTATCGTGGATGCTGCATACAAATCTGTTTGCTGTAAATTTACGAAGCGACTGTAGATCACTTCGTTGTCCTTTGTGACATTCCAGAAACTTTCATAGTCTGGACTATCGGCTATAACCGCTGTTCCGGTACCATCGGGCAGGACGCTGTGCAGGTCAGTCTGTGCTGTGTGGTCTGTCTGTGTGGTGTAGATTAACCGCGAGTCAGGGGCCTCGCCCCAAAAGAACTCATGCTGTCCCACGTTGACGGCAATCGCAGTCAAGTGAACCCCATCCTCGTCGATGATGTAAAGATCATCATCTGTCTGTAGTCCTGTCCCAGTGCGATTGGCAAACACCACTTTGCCCTGATTGGTAATGTGTACCAGCCTGACATTGCCTAAAGAGGCCAGAAGCGCTGTCTGCGTGCCATCAAACTTCTCGGAGTACAGGTCGTAAGCACCAGCTTGGCCGTTGACGTAGATCAGCCTTGTCGCGGTAACACCCGTCACAACTTCATCCTGTACTGACGCTGAGACTTGTCTTAATCCAAGGCCGTCAGAATTGACGACATAAGAATCCCTCGGCGTTTCGTCGTTATCGTGCCACTCACCGAACGATATCTGTCCGTTTGGCAATGATCTGATTATCTCTATCTGATTCATCGTCGAATGCAGTAGGGTGGCTGTATTGTTAAAGACCGAACCGAGGTAGAGACGATGTTGACCATTCTCATATCGTGTATACAACACTCCGCTGTCACCGTGGATTCCCGCGAATTGCGTTGTTCCCGCGATCAGCATTACATCTCCCGTCCCGTCGAAAGCGACCGCATGTAATTGCGGTGCCACGCACCTCTCTAAATCGGGATCGTAGACGCAGGACTTATAGACCACCCGCCCGGAGGTGTTGCCGAGGTAGTTGTTTCTCACATTAGAACCACCGGCCAGCTTGAAGGAGTCTGTGGTGTCCAGTGTGCTAACGTGAATCTCGACTCCGTTTGAGGTTGATTTCTCAGAGATCACCGACCTGCCGACGACAGTGTTTAGGAATGAGTTTTGGGTGTCAGTCCAATACACAGCTGTCCCTCCACTGGCCGGAATACGCCCGAATCCTGTCGAATCTCTGATAATCACTAGGCCGTCAGCAATCGTCCAGAACTGTGCTGCTTTAGCTAGCAGAATTAGAGTGGATGCAGAATCAATCGCAGTGGAATAAATGTCGTAAGTGTCATCGGGATTGATGACCGAGTACACCATTCGGGTTACCGGCGGCGTCGAGGGTGGAATCAGCGTGTCTGGTAATTCTATAGGCGGGACAAAGCCTGAGCCTCTATCGCCGCCGCAAGCGGATAAGAAAATGGCGATAGCCAGGACGGCAAACAGGAAACGAAAACAGGGGTCATTGTGTTTCATAACCACCCCCTAGTATTTGTTTCCCATCTTACGCTTTTGGAAACAGAAGGCTAATTACGGTCAACAGGTCCGCAGGGCTCCATTCCCGCCGGTACGCTAGCTCGTTGAATTATTTCCTTACTGTGAATCGACCGTCAGGATTCATTCCAAAAAGTCGCTGAACGACTGCTTTCGGTCAGAAGCTGTCATTTACCGCTCGCCTTGAGGGGCCCCGTAAAAACCTGTTGGACGAATAGGTCAACAATTGATTGCAATCAATGCACTTTTCCCTGCGAAGGAGTAGAGCTTGCCTCTGGCAGATAGTTCCAAGAACAGTAAGATCAAGCAAAGTTTCGGCTACTCCCACGAGCAAGGAGGGCATCATGAGCAGAAAGAGACTGCGCACCGCCAAAAAGATTCGAAAACAGCCCCTACCCAAGAAGCGACCGCAGTTTACCGAATCCCCGCTCGTGCATCTTAGGCGTAACCTGCGCGTCGTCGCCGCCCGTCTTCGCCGAAGCAGCGAGTTGGCCGGTCGGCACGCGCTGGAGAAACCCGACCTGAGCCTGGGTGCCTATCTTGCGCGGTTGCGCAAGCGCAAGGCCGCACTGATCAAGGACATCAGGGCACGCGCCAAGAAGGAATTGGCACGCGGGATACCCGACCAGGTCTTGCCACGGCCACGGCCGCCGCTATCTGGCATCGCGGAATTGTACGAACGGTCTCTGTTTCACGAACTGGCGCGGACAAAGCAGCTTCCACCGCTTGCGTGCAACCCGCAAAGCGGCTGGCTGATGCCGATTGCCTATGGCGAGATCCTGTATAGCCAACCCGGTATCCACCATGATTCCACATATTCGGTCAAGTTTGATACGAAGTGGATGGAGGCCCGCGGTCATGTCACATACCGGGTGGAGCTCAATGATGACGCCTCCATATGGCGCAACGATGACCCGGATTGGGTGAGGTACGGGTTCGAGGTTTACTGGGAACTCCCGGAAGCACCGTGCGACTGCACAGTCGACTGCCAGATCGAGCTAGGCGGGCGGACCGAGTTTAACGATGGGGCCGACGATGGCGCCGAGTATCAGAATTGGATAGCGCTTGCGAATACCGACCAAGACGGCGAATGGCCAACCGGACCGATAGATATGAGCGAGGTCGGTAGCGGTTTCGGGGGCGGTAACGTTGGGATTACAATTCTGACCCCGATCGTACGGAGTCGGTACTTCTTCATCCGGAAAGGCAAAAGGGCTCAAGTCGCGCTCGGTTTTGTCGGCGCTCTGTCGGCCCAGGACGGTCTCGCCGAGCTTATTGGGCAGCTTGGCGTACACAGGGTCGGCTTGAGCACCACTGATATACGGCCGCCATTGTTGTCGTACACCATGGACCCGTGGGATCCAGCCTGCTTTATCACCACGGCGGTGTGTCGTGCGTTAGGCAAAGCCGACGACTGTTACGAACTGAACTTGCTGCGCAAGTTTCGA
>JAOTWM010000583.1 GCA_029862885.1 Gammaproteobacteria bacterium | reverse complement strand
TTGCGAATGAAACCGGAAACCTCGCCGGCATTCATTTGTTCAGTTTTGGCGGATTCGTCGATTCATCGACGTGGCTTGACAACAATGCTCGCAGCGCTGGCGTGCGCTCATAGTTTCTGCAGCCGCTCATAGTCCTCATCGGTCACGGTGTGGTAGCCGGGTGTTGGATAAGCCTGGAATCCTCTGCCGCCGTCTATGTAGATGGACTGGCCGAAAATAAAGTCGGAGTCCTCGCTCGCCAGGAAGACGGCCAGGCGCCCACACTCTTGTGGTGTACCGATGCGTCCCAGTGGCGTCCGCGAAAGAATGGTGTCAATGAGTTGCTTATCCGAGCCTACTTTGCGCATAAGACCTGTCTCGATGGGGCCCGGTGCAATCGCATTCACCTTGATGTTGTGAGGCGCGAGGGCGACGGCCTGTACTTTGGTCAACTGCTGAATGCCGCCCTTGGACACCGTGTAGACAAACTGGGAATCAAGAGCAAGATGAGCGTTCACTGAGGACATATTGATGATGACGCCACCGTCTCCCTGGGCGACCATTTGTCGCGCGGCTTTTTGACCGCCAAAGAACATGCCTTTGAGATTCACGTTCATAATGCGGTCGTATTGATCGGGCGTAATATCAAGAAAGTGCGTCTTGTTGGCGTCGTTTATGCCGGCATTTGCAACATAAATATCCAGGCGGCCGAAAGCCCTTACGGCCTGATCAATAATATTGTCGAGATCGGCAAGGCTGGACACGTCACATTTGACGAACAGGCCCTCGCCGCCGGCCTCGTTTATTGCGGCCGCCGCCGTCTGACCGTTTTTTTCGGTCGAACCCCCGACGACCACTTTCGCGCCTTCGCGAACGTATTCCAGTGCAATGCCGAGCCCGATACCTTTTGTGCCGCCGGCAATGATCGCTACTTTGTTTTTGAGTTTCATGGGCTGTCACCCCTTGCCATCGGTGTCGCGAAATTCCGCAACCTTGGCTTGCCCTGCGTTGAGTAGTGCCGCACCGTCCTGCATTACGACCAACCACTGATAGCCTTTGTCAAAACAGCTCCTGGCTTTGTCCTTCGTCGTTGCTACTGTGCCCAGGAACTTGTCCGATGCCAGCACCTTCTCCTCGATAATGGCGATTTGCTCTTGCGCGTCGGGGTGCCCGGGGTTGCCGAGGTGACCCATACTGCTGGCAAGGTCCATGGGGCCAATGAATACGCCATCGAGGTCTTGTACGCGCAGAATCTCGTCGAGATTCTCAACGGCCTCAGTGGTTTCCACAGCGACGATCACAATGGTTTCCGCATTGGCCGAGGTGAGGTAGGGCATCGCGTTGCCCGTGTATCCTGCGGCGCGCGGACTGCCCGCGACACCGCGAACACCCCTCGGTGGGTATTTGCAGGCTGCAACCGCGGCTTCGGCTTCCTCGCCCGTATTGACGTAGGGTATAAGCACGCCCATTACGCCGGTATCGAGGATTCGCTTGATCGCGACTTCATCATTCCACGGCGCGCGTGCGAAAGGTATGACGTCGGAGCCATTCATGGCCTGAAGTTGTGCCTGAAGGTTAGCGAAATCACCCGGCGCGTGTTCGAGATCCACGATGAGCCAGTCAAAACCACATTGACTCAATATCTCGGCTGCAACAGGGCTTAACGTCTGCAGAAAACCGCCAATAGTTTTTTCGCCGTTTCTTAGTTTCTTCTTAACGATGTTTTGCATGTGTATGTATCAGCCTGTTTTCGTCTCTTGCGGCGCGAAGAAGGAAGTGCCGCTCTCGACGAAAGTCTTCAGAGCGGCCGGGTCGTTGCCCATCTCACGGGCCTTCGTAAACAACGTAACGACGTTTTCAGGCGGGATGTCGTGTCCGATATTGTGGCAGGGCGCGAGAATATAACCGCCGTTCCGGCCAAGGTCGTACACGCGTCGAGCGATTTCTTGCTCAAGTTCTCCGGTGCTGGCGTTGGGCAGCATTTGTTGGACGTCGATCGCACCATGGAAAGATAAGCGGTCGCCAAATGCTTCCTTAAGCGCGAACGTGTCCTCGAGTCCGCTGACTGAGGTCTGCACCGGATTGAGTATGTCGACGTTCATCTCCAAAAAATCATCAACGAGAGGCAGCACCGCACCGTCGGTGTGAAACATGAGTTTTACGTCCGCGAGACTCTTGATATGGTCATGCAACTCTTCCATGCGTGGTTTCAGCATCTCGCGGAACAACTTCGGGGAGATCAACAACGAGCTCTGTGAACCCAGGTCATCGGTCACGTAGGCGATCTGCACGTAGGGTCCTACCGCCTCCATATAACGGCTCCACATCCGCTTCAGCGTTTCGAGAATACGGTCCATCAGTGCTTCGGCGAATTCCTTGTCGGTGACGAGATCCATGAAGAACTGATCGTAGCCACGCATCTGCAAAGCATTCATGAGCACCCCGGCCTTAATGGCATCGGCGCCGATCACGAAATCTGTATTCTCGTAAAGGTGTTTCGCCTTCTCGCGCAGACCTTTGAACTGCTCGGGATCATTCGGGTCGGGCCATTGGAAGTCATCGATATTATCCAGAGTCGCCGTGCGCATCGGCGCGCCATCGACTACGCAGTGGTCCCAGTCTTCAGTCGCTTTGTAGGGCACACCCCACATGTCGATATATCCGGGCACGTCCGCGCGCTCGGTTACCTGCACCCAGTTGGGCACAATCCAGCGGAAGTCGATGTCGAAGCGCTGCAGTAATGACTCATCGGGGACGACTGTCTGTGCCATGCGATCCAGGATCCGGTTCTCGTTGACCATGCTGTCGTCGCCCAGGTGTTCCTTGAGCTTGATGTAGGCCCGACGGTGAATAGAACCGATGTGTTTCCCCATATCGAGGAGGAGACGGTCAGGCTGCTCGTGATTCATCGCAGCGTGGAAACACTCTCTTGGGGTCATCATTTGGTCATTGCCTCAAAATAATCTGTAATCAAAAGTCCTGATCCATTATTACCGGTTCGATATCGAGCATTTCACACAGGCACACGAGTTCGCGCACCCAGGAGCCGGCGACACCGGAAATGTGGTTAGAACCGAATTCGTCAACGAAAC
>JAOTWM010000582.1 GCA_029862885.1 Gammaproteobacteria bacterium | reverse complement strand
ATTAATATTCCGATAACAATGACAAGATCCCTTGTTGCGGTACTCCTGCTATTGTCCAGCGGATTGGCGGGCGCAATGGAACCCTTCACTGTGTCCGATATTCGTGTCGAAGGCCTGCAAAAAATCTCTGCCGGCACGATCTTCAATTATCTTCCGATAAAGGTCGGCGATCAATTCAGCGACAGCGATGCGGGTGACGCGATTCGTGCCCTGTATCGCACTGGATTTTTTGCGGACGTACAACTGGAGCAGGACGGCGATGTACTTATTGTGATTGTTCGTGAGCGGCCGTCGATCGCGCGCATCGATATCGTAGGCAACGATGATATTAACGATGATGCACTGCGTGAGGCCATGCAGCAAACCGGTTTCACCGAAGGGCGGATATTCAATCAAACATTGCTGGATCAGGTCGTCCAGGAACTAAAGAATGAATATTTTAACCGTGGCCGTTATGCGGCAGAGGTGGAAGGGGTTGTAACACCGCTAGAGCGTAATCGAGTAGGCGTTACGATCGACATTAGCGAGGGGGAAATCGCCAAGATCAAGGGTATCGACATTATCGGTAATGAGGCCTTTTCAGAAGACGACTTGCTTGACGAATTTAGTCTATCGACGCGGTCGTGGTACGGCATATTTAGCAGGAAAGACCGCTACTCCAAGCAGAAACTCACAGCGGATTTGGAAAATTTCCGCAGCTTCTACCAAGACCGTGGTTACCTTGATTTTGCGATCGACTCGACCCAAGTCACGATTACCCCCGATAAACAAGATATTTTCATTACGATAACCGTAATCGAAGGAGAACAGTTCACTGTGGGTGAATTGGAACTCAGTGGCGAAACGATCCTGCCCAAAGACGAACTCTTGCCGCTGATAACGGTTCTCCCGGGCGAGGTGTATTCGCGTCGTCATATAAGTGAGATTCGTTCGGGGTTGGCGTCAAGATTGGCGGATGAGGGATATCTCTATGCGAATGTCAATGCGATACCGGACATCGATAACGAAGCGAATACTGTTGGTTTCAGCTTCGCAATTGATCCCGGCAGACGCGTGTATGTGCGGCGAATCGATATAACCGGAAACATCGCTACGCAGGATGAGGTAATCCGACGGGAATTGCGGCAGGTGGAAGGCGCATGGTATTCGGCGGCAAAAATTCGGCGCTCGCGGGAACGGTTGTTTCGGCTCGGGTTTTTTGATGATGTGGTTGTCGACACGCCTGAGGTGCCGGGTAGCGTCGATCAGGTGGATATGAATGTCACGGTAAAAGAGCGGGCGACTGGCAGTTTTCTATTCGGCGTGGGTTTTTCGGACGAAGACGGGGTGTTGCTGCAAGGCAGCGTGTCACAGCGTAATTTATTTGGAACCGGTCGAGAGATTGACGTCGCTATCGATAATTCAGCGGTGACCGAGGTGGTTCGCTTCGAATATCGGAATCCGTACCATACGATCGATGGTGTGAGTCGCGGCTTCAGTCTGGTAAGCCGGCAGGTCGATGCCGCTGAGGCCGATACCGCAGAATATATACTGGACACATTGTCGGTGGGTGTCGATTATCAATTTCCACTCAGCGAAACTGATTCGCTCAACGTCGGCATCGGGCCGGAACGGGTCGACCTTGAGTCGACTCCCGAGACGCCCCCGGAGTTTGCGAGCTTCATAACGACGAACCCAACCAGCGATCTTTTGAAAATCACTGCAAACCTGGCGCGGGATACGCGCGACAGCATTATCTTTCCCACCAAAGGGTCCCTGCGGCGCGCGGCGCTAGAATTAACCGGTGGTGACCTCGAATACTACAAACTGACGCTGAGCGGTGGAGTGTATCGGCCGCTGACACGTAACATTGTGATAAAGGGATCCACTGAAATTGGTTATGGCGATGGAGTCGGGGATACTGTAGGTTTACCGTTTTTCAAGAACTTTTTCGCGGGAGGACCGAGCACGGTGCGGGGCTTCGACTCGCGGTCGCTTGGTCCACGCGATTCCGGAGATACCCCGGAAGCCACCGGCGGTAGCGCCCGAATATTAGTCAACGCATCGTTGTTGTTTCCATTTCCGGGTGCGTCCGAGGACAAGGACAAACGGTTAGCGTTGTTTATCGACGGCGGCCAAGTTTATGATGCAAACGGCGATATCGACCTCGATGAAATGCGCTATTCGGGCGGAATTGCGTTAAACTGGCTTTCGGCGGTCGGCCCGCTAAATATTAGTTATGCGCTCCCGATTAGAGACGAGCCGGGTGATGATCTTGAGCGGCTCCAATTTACATTGGGAACATTCTTCCGATAGATTAAAGGATTTTGACAAATGCGTACTCCGAACAAGTTAGGTCCCGTTTGCGGAGCACTGGCGCTGCTGTTCAGTGTCGCCGTGCATGCCCAAAATGATCTAAAAATCGCGTATGTAAATGCCGTTGAGTTGGTGGAGGAGGCGCCCCAAGGTAAGACCGCGCTAAAACTACTCGAAACGGAATTCGGCCCCCGAGATCAGGAAATACGCGCAATGCGCGATGAAAGCAATGCTCTGGAAGATGATCTCGATAAGAATGGCTTGGTTATGGCAGAGGCGGAGCGGATTAACAAGGAGAAACAACTGCGGGATTTAAATCGCAGGATTAAGCGTAGCCGGCAGGAATTTCGCGAAGATTACAATCTACGCCGTAATGAGGAACTTTCACGGCTACAGCAGGAAATCAGTGAGGCGATCGTGCAGATCGCCAAAGCCGAGGGATACGATTTAGTTCTTCAAGATGCGGTTTGGGCGAGTAAGAGAATAGACATTACCGAAAAGATTCTTGAAAAACTGATTGGTAGTCAGTAGCAGGGCGGTGTGGTCGCGTGGCCCTCTCCCTCGGTGAACTGGCGGCGATCGTGGGCGGCCGGATTGAGGGTGACGCGGCAAGACTCGTAGAGCGCGTATCGAGCTTACAAGCGAGCGGGCCGGATGCGATAACGTATTATCGCGACCCAAAACTTGAAAATCTTCTGGCCGAGACGCACGCGGCAGCCGTTGTCTTGTGCTCCGATGATGCACCATTTTTTGCCGGGAATCGCCTTATCGTCAGCAA
>JAOTWM010000581.1 GCA_029862885.1 Gammaproteobacteria bacterium | reverse complement strand
CAATGCGTACGGCACTGGTTCCCGGTACAACCGAAAACGCCTTGTGGGCCAAGTTACATGAAAAGAATATTACCTTAGGTGGCGAATGGATCGAGACTCGGTTGTTGACTTCGGGTCAACGCACCAATCCGTGGTTTCGGGAATGCTCCATGCGCGAGATAGCGGCAGGAGACATTGTGAGTTTCGATACGGATTTGATCGGGCCTTACGGCTATTGTGCGGATATCTCCCGCACCTGGTTGTGTGGCGATGGTAAACCCAACGATGAACAGCGTCGGCTTTATGCCAAATCCTTTGCGCAAATCGAACACAATATTTCCATATTGAAACCGGGAATGAGCTTTAAAGAAGTTTCGGAAAGCGCATGGAACATCCCGGATGAATTTGCCGCGAACCGATATCCGAGCCTAATCCATGGGGTGGGGCTTGCAGATGAATTCCCGTCAATCAAACACTGGTCGATGTTCGAAGAACGCGGCTACGACGGCATGGTGGAAGAAGGCATGACCCTATGCGTTGAGTCCTTTATCGGTGCTCAAGGTGGCAGCGTTGGCGTCAAACTCGAAGAGCAAGTCTTAATTACTGCCGACGGCAATCGTAGACTATCCAGTTATCCCTTTGAGGAAGATTGGTTGTAAGAAGCCGTCCAGCCGCAGTCCCATAGTCGCGGCGAGGGCACTGCTTGGACGTTATTCTGCTCGGCCGGAAATTGATCCAGAGCAGGTGTAATTACTGGCAGATTCATTAGCATGAGGGCGATGTAGGTAATAATTGGCCCAATATGAACAACCGCGCCATCGACACCGAGGTGTTGCGCCGCTATGACAAGACCGGGCCGCACTACAAATTTTATCCCGCCGCTGTTCGGTTCTCCGATGACTTTCAGGAGTCGGATTACCGTCAGGTCGCAATCGCCAGTATCAACACGCCTGAGAGAGCGTTGTCGTTGTACTATTACATTCCGTTTTGCACAACGCTATGTTTTTACTGTGCATGCAATAAATTCGTAACCAAGAATCCGGATCGGGCAAAGGAATGCCTAACAAAGAAATTGCTTTACAGGGGGAGTTGTACGAATATTATAAACTAGTTGCTGAGTATCGATTACCCGTTACCCGCGGGGCGCTTCTTGATCAGAAATATATGCATGATTTTTGACTCCTATCTTCAGGCAAGCCAAGAAAGGCCACGCTTTTCTCGACTTGTGTAGTCATGAGGAAGCTAGAGACCATCGCAGTTTGTGTTGTGTCTTCCACTTAGAATATGAATCGATGGATATCAAACTTTTACTGATAGTTTTTGGAACGGTTTTCATTGCCGAGTTGGGCGATAAAACGCAGCTCGCAACACTACTATTTGCGGCAGACAAAGAAGTGAGTAAGCTGACGATATTCTTCGCCGCTTGTGCCGCGTTGATAGCATCGTCGGCAATTGCGGTGGTGGGCGGTGCGATGTTAGCGCGTTACATCAACGAAACTCACTTACGCTTGTTCGCCGGGGTGTTGTTTATCGTAATTGGTTGTTGGACGCTATGGGGGGCGAAAAGCTAATGGACTATATTCGAACTCATGGCGAACACAAATTCTGGTTCGGGAGTGTTCTCACGTCACCCACCATGTGCATCAGTGGCAAGATCTCGACACTTCGCACCACAACCCGCAGAAACTGGCGAACTAGACGCGGGTTCTCATATACCGAATGATAGATATGTTGGACAATAGTATCGCAAGCAATAGCTGGGCTATTACTGGCATTCCACGCCTTGATCTTGATCATTTCGGATCCCAAGGTGATTCGCCCAGACTTTTGCAGAGGTTTCTTCACAGAGCTTCGGCCATTACGATAACAATTCGCTAAACATCAGAAATTCTACCCGATCGCCTTGTGCAATACGCTGTCCTTCGGGAATGATAGCCAGGCCGTTCGCCCAACCGGTGGAGCGTAATGCCCCTGAACTCTGGTTTGGGTATATTTCAATGGTCGGTAGTGCCCCGTTATTTTCGTGCAAACGACCCCGCAAGAATTCCCGTCGATTGTCGGCTCGACGTTCGTGATCGAAAGCGGCCAGTGCAGAAATCGTAGCTGGCTTAACCTCAGCCTGACCCTGCAGGCGAAGTATCATAGGCCGCGCTAACAGACAAGACGTGACAAACACGGCGGTCGGGTTTCCGGGTAGACCAAGAATGGGTGTGGAATTGATTCTACCGTGGGCGACGGGCTTACCCGGCTTGATGGCTAGTCGCCATAACTCAATCCGGCCGAGTTCCGACATAATATCCCGCACGTGGTCTTCTTCGCCTACCGATACGCCCCCGGTGGTCAATATTAAGTCCGCTTCTTGAGCGGCGCTTGCCAACAGTCCACGAATTGTTTGCGGATTATCTGCTGCGATTCCAAGGTCCAGTACTTCGCAACCCAACGCTTTCAGTAATCCGTGTAAGGTGTAGCGATTGGAGTTAAATATTTTTCCCGCCTGAGGGGCGGTACCCGGATCTATTAATTCGTCGCCAGTAGACAACATCGCGACACGCACTCGACGGAAAACCGGTAACTCGGCCAATCCGATCGAAGCGGCGAGCCCCAGCTCCTGAGGGCGAATACGGGCACCTCGATTGAGCACCGCGTCTCCAACTTGGATGTCTTCTCCAGCGTCGCGGATATTGGTTCCAGATTTGGGTGAACCGCTGATCATTACATTCTCGCCGTCGCGTCGACAACGTTCCTGCATGACTACGGCATCGGCGCCGGTGGGGATGGGTGCCCCGGTAAATATTCTTGCTGCGGTGCCGGGCAGCAACGCGCCAACTGGGTCCCCCGCACATATTCGACTTGATACCGGCAACCAGTTGTCGGTATCGGCGTGCAAGTCAGCGGTGCGCACGGCATAGCCGTCCATGCCGCTGTTGTCGGCAGGAGGGACATCTATAGCAGAATATAGATCGTCGGCCAAAACGCGACCGAGTGCATCAGTTAGCGCAACTTGCTCGTGTTCAGAAACGCTCGTCAAGTTTCGCAGGATAGTCTCTAACGCTTGTTCGAGTGAGGCTAACGGGGTAGTGGTATTTTTGCAGCAGTTAG
>JAOTWM010000580.1 GCA_029862885.1 Gammaproteobacteria bacterium | reverse complement strand
TTTCTCAACTGACATCCCGGCTCCCGGTTCGCGCCTTGGCAGTGGCGATGATCCTTCCGGCCGTCGGGTACTCGCCGAGAGGCACCGGCATCGTCATCGACGGGTCGGGTCTCGTGCTCACTGCGGGTCCGAGGGGACATTCAGAGTTCGTAAGCGATTGATTTTTTGCGTGTCACGAGCCGCGCCGACTTTGCTTAGGCGAAAACGAGAATCAATGGCTAACGAACTCTAAATGTCCCCCCCTTTTGTGAAACTCTCACCTTCCCGATGGCGGACATTCGATGATCTCGCAGTGAATGCGTACTATTGAGCCTAACCAGCCGTTCATCGTAACGTCCTAGTTTCGTAAGGCAGTGTCCCAAGAAAGCCAGTCTCGAACCCCGACGGACTCGCCTACTGCGTTCTTTGCACTCACGTTTGTCCTGGCGGCACCGTTTTACATCCTCAACGCACTCGCGTACCTCGAGATCCTCGGCGGGCCGGGCATGGGTCCTGTTTACATTGCCCTGCTCACCATTACGCCGATCGCATCGGCTTCTTTGCTGACCCTCCGCCGACGCGGACGGAAGGGCCTGAAGCAACTGCTACGGAAGATTTTCGACCTTGGGCGCATCGGAAACTGTCGATGGTACGGGGCCATCGTTCTCCTGCCGCTCCTTATCTCCTTGCTGTCGCTTGGAGGAATCCTCTTGTCCGGCGCGCGACTTCCACCCGCCATGCTGCCGCTTGCAGCACTGCCGGTGGTGTTGCCTTTCTTCTTCGTCCTGGCGGCGGCTGAAGAGACAGGCTGGATGGGTCACGCTTTTGAACCGATGGAGGCACGATACGGCGCTTTGCGGGCTGCACTTTTGCTAGGAGTCATATGGGCGATCTGGCACCTTCCGTTTTTTGTCTTGATGATGCCCGGAGCGATCGTCTTCAGCGCTCAGGTTGTTACGCTGGTAAGCACCCGAGTCCTTATAGTCTGGGCATACAACAACGCGGGCAAGAGCGTGTTTGCGAGCATACTGTTTCACGCAATGACCAATGCCCTGATGCTCACCTTACCTAACACAACGACTATCGGGACATTGGGACCCGCCATCTCCAGTGGCCTTGTGTTATCTGCGGCGGTTGTCGTGACGCTTTTGTGGGGGCCGCAAACCCTGACCCGATACAGGCTTGCCCGTTAGACGGTTCCGGCTGTTTCCAGCCGCTTAGGTCGAATCGGCTACAATGACCGCTGACGATTGCGGATTCAACCGGCCGATGCAACACATTGGCTAAATCGCTCGGCTGGTGTTTCGAAGTTTAACGTCTCTCTTGGTCGTTCGTTGAGTCGTCTGGCGACCGCATTCAGTCTGTTTTGGTGAGCGGTCGATAGGTCCATCCCCTTCGGGAAGTACTGTCTCAACAAGCCGTTGGTGTTTTCGTTCGAGCCGCGCTGCCAAGGATGCTGTGGGTCGCAGAAGTAGACTTTGATGTCGGTCGCCAGACTAAACCGTTTATGATCCGCCATCTCCTTGCCGCGATCCCAGGTCAACGACTTATAGAGTTCCCGCGGTAACTTGTGCGCCTGTTTGAGGAGTGCGTTGATTACCGTCTCGGTGTCTTTACTCTTCACTCTCGCGAGCATCACGTAGCGCGTATGGCGTTCGACCAGGGTGGCGATCTGGCTGTTGTTGCTACCGAACAGCAGATCTCCTTCCCAGTGGCCCGGTACCGCACGGTCCTCGACCTCGGCTGGTCGCTCGCGGATCGACACGGTATCGGTGATGCGGCCGTGGTTGTCCGTCTTCTGCGTATGATGACGCGAGCGGCGCATCCCGCGCGTGCGCCTCAGGTGCTTCAAGAGCTCCTTTTTCAACGCACCGCGGGCCTGAATAAAAAGCGTTTTGTAGATCGTCTCGTGCGACACTTGGAAGCTCTCGTCCTGCGAAAAGGTGCACTTCAACCACCCGGCGATCTGCCGCGGCGACCATTGCAGCTGCAGCTTCTCCGCTACGATGCGCGCCAGTGCACGGTTCTCGGCCAGTTTACAGGGCCTCGGGCGGTGCGCACGGTCCCGCGCGGATTGATCGGCTTTGTTGGCACGGTAGCGTCGCCGACCACCGTTGCGGCGGATCTCGCGGCTTACCGTTGACGGTGCTCGACCCAGCGACGCCGCAATCGACCGAATCGAACGGCCGGCAACGATGCCTCGTGATATCTCCTCGCGCTCCGACAGTGAAAGAGACCGCAGCGCACGCTTCCTCGCTGGTGGCCGAATCCCACCAGTCTGCGACAAGATATTCTGAATCGATGTATGACTGCGCCCGAAGTAACGACCAATCTCGTTCAGCGACTCGCCTTTTTGCCAGCGACCCCACATCAACGCCTTATCGGCTTCGGTATAGTAAATCCTCGTCGGGTATCCAATCTGCAACATCCTTCTCTACGGTGATAGAGTACAGGTGTTGCAACGACTAATTGAATCCGCAATCCAGAGCTGCCTGTCGCGGCTGGAATGATGCATTGAAGCTCAAGCGGATTTTCTTCCACATCGGCTGGGCTCTCGTTGATCGAACAAGAAGACAAGTATGAAAGTTCTGATTTTTGGCGCAACCGGCACCGTCGGTCGCAAGCTGGTGACGCAGGCACTTGAACTGGGCCATACGGTGACCGCATTTGCCCGCGACCCATCGAAACTGGAGATTAAACACCCCAGCCTCGAAATTATCGAAGGCAACGTCATGGATTCGGCGCTCGTCGATCGGGCGGTGACGGGTCATGATGCTGTCGTCGTTGCGCTGGGCGCAGGCATTAAAGGTCAGGTTCGCTCGACGGGTACGCGCAATATTATTGAGGCAATGCAAAGAAACGGTGTTCGGCGGCTGGTTTGCCTCTCAACCCTCGGCGCAGGCGACAGCCGGGTGCATCTGAATTTCTATTGGAAGTACATCATGTTTGGCATGCTGCTACGCGCGGTTCTCGCCGATCATGTCGCTCAGGAAGAGCATGTAATTCGAAGTGGGCTGGACTGGACCATCGTCCGTCCAGCGGCATACACCGACGGCGAACGTACGGGGAACTACCGGCACGGGTTTCCGGCTACTGCAAAGGG
>JAOTWM010000579.1 GCA_029862885.1 Gammaproteobacteria bacterium | reverse complement strand
AGCTGAGAATCGGCCCAGGCCTGGACGCTTTATCTGTGATTCGCGCGGCGGGCAATATCGTCGGACCTTCGCAAATCGGCAGCGTGGGATTGGCCTCGGCAGGCCGTGCTTCGTGACGCAATTGCTCTCATAACCGGAACAGCCGTGGGTTACGTTCGATAAACTTTCGAATCCAGACTTCGATAAACGAATCCTCTCGGCGAATCATGTACCACCAGCCGAAGGAACTGATTGCCAAAGCACCCAGCGTGTTGACGATCATATCCCACATCGTATCGGTTAGTCCTGATATATCGCCGAACATGGGTTTCTGCATATTTGTTCCGACGATTTGATCCATGGCGTATTCGAAAATCTCCCATATGGCGCCGACCGCTACCGCGAATAGAAACGCGAACAATGCCACGAAACGTGGGCGCATATGAATGTCTGCACGTTCGTTCTCGTTGAGTACGTAGACAAGCAGGAAACCGAATATTCCCATCAGCAACCCGGAGCTGGTATGCAGGGCGATATCCCACCACCAGATTCGATCGTAATAGCTCCGGATTTCCCCCAAGAAAAGTGCCGCGAACACAAATACGACCGCAAGTACGTGAAACTCGGGAGGGATGTTAACTCGGAAGCGGTGACCTAGCACGGCTGGAGAAAGCGTCACGGCCATGATCGCCATCACCAGGAATGCGTTTTTCCACTGCCCCTCGTATAAAACCAGTACTAACTCCACCGCCATGATCACCTGGAGAACAATCAGGACCCCCCGATTGACGCGCATCGGCAAGTCGACAGCAATTTTCTCCGCGCTCGGTGAGCGAGATCTATGATCCATTCCGCTCATTGGTTATCTGGCAACAGCTGGATGACTCTCTGTAAGGGTGGATTGGCAAGACAGCCCAGACACAGAGGCCAAGCGTCGTATACGCAAAGGCGGGTCAACCCGTTTGTAGAAAGCTGGTGTGCGTCATGGCCTGCGCTGCTTGCACAAACGCCAGAGTCATCATTCCCAATCCACCAAAGCACTGTCTCGATTCGCAGGAAAAAACGTCAGCAGGGTGCTTCCGGTTGGCGGCGGGAACTTGACCCGTTTGCCTAGCCGTCACCAATTCACATGAGACCCGCTTCGCCTTCACCAAACCGCCTGCGCGCGGTTCGCCTGTCCCGAGCGGCATTGCAACAATGGCACGCTACGTTCTGTTGCGATGATAGTAGGCGGAGTCAGTAATTCATTCTGCTTCTGTGCAAAACGCCACCTTGGGCGTCTAGCCCTCAACCGCTCTGGCAGAGTACCAGTATAATCGCTGTGGTCCTCTACTGCCTACGTTTCTTAACGGGTGGCTGCGATCATCGTTTTGTAGCGGCCAAATCCTTGACCTGCGTCCGGTACTGCCCCAGTGCTTTTTGATTCAGAATGAAGCATACACCAAGCAGTACAAGCAAATCGAGAGCCAATTAGTGCAAGCAGTGTCAGTATTGTCTTTGTGTGCATAGGTCTCTTGTCATGTATCAGTCGGTCGGCTATGTTTTCCGGACTGAATCCACGAACTGTCTGCGCAAATGTGTGTTTGGCGAGCTGTTCTAGTTATTCAATTACCGATCGCTAGGTTGGTCGATGTTTGAACTTGGTGTGTTGTTGAGTCGATGGTTGGTCTTCGGTGTGGGTGTAATGACCTCGTTGCAAGTCCGGCTTACCCACTCCCCGGCAATGAATCGTTCTTTTGGGAACGCGCCCATGGGTATTAGCGAATGGGCCTGGGTGCGAGCCGGCGGTTTAATGATCTACGCGGCGGTCAGTCCCGAGAAGTGGTTAGATCGACACCCCAGCGCTGAGACCGGTCACTAAATGGGTGTGTTTCCCGACATCTTTACTGAAATGGCGGCGCTGCTGCTGTTGGCAGCCGGTGTGGGTGCGCTCGCTGTGCGTCTGCGACAGCCTCTGATTGTTGCGTTTATTGCGGTGGGAATTTTGGTCGGACCGTCGGTGCTTGGTTGGGTGAGCGCAAACGACCGAGTGGATCTACTGGCCAAATTAGGCATCAGCTTATTGCTGTTCGTCGTCGGACTTAAGCTGGACCTGAATATCATCCGCACCATGGGGCCCGTAGCACTGGCGACAGGGCTTGGCCAGGTCATCTTTACGAGCATCATCGGATATGTCATTGCTTTAGCATTGGGCATGACACCGATTGCCGCGCTTTATGTGGCGGTCGCATTAACCTTCTCCAGTACCATAATTATCGTCAAGCTGCTATCCGACAAACGCGAGGTGGATACTTTGCACGGCCGTATCGCGTTGGGTTTCCTGATCGTGCAGGACCTGGTCGTCGTTTTGGCCATGATCGGCCTCAATGCCCTGAGTGAGACCAGCGGTGCCCCAGCGACCCAGGTGGCAATTACCGTGGCGGCAAAGGGTGGCGCGTTTCTAGTGGTCATTGGGTTGACGACACGGTATATCCTGCCGCGTCTGCTACATTTACTTTCCCGTTCCCAGGAACTACTTGGTGTTGTTTGGCATTGCTTGGGCCGTGGCACTGGCAACCCTGGGTGTCAGTTTGGGCTTCAGCAAGGAGGTAGGTGCATTCGTGGCCGGGGTGTCGCTGGCTTCCACGCCGTATCGGGACGCACTGGGAGCGCGGTTGGTAAGCCTGCGCGATTTCTTGCTGCTGTTTTTTTTCATCGACTTGGGGGCTCGCCTGGACCTCGGACTGTTGGGTGCCCAACTCGGCCAGTCTTTAGTGTTCTCCTTATTCGTGCTGATCGGCAATCCGTTGATCGTCATGGTCATCATGGGGGCGTTGGGGTACCGCAAGCGTACCGGATTCTTGGCCGGGCTCACGGTGGCACAAATCAGCGAATTTTCATTGATTCTAGGCGCCCTGGGACTAAGCCTTGGACATATTAGCGCCGAGACTATGGGGTTGATTACCCTGGTTGGTCTCATCACCATCAGCGCGTCGACTTATATGATCATCTTTTCCCATCCGCTCTATGAACGGCTGGCGCCCTGGTTGAATATCTTCGAGCGCCGGCACCCACACCGGGAGACCGACCAGGGCGCGGCGCTTGGCGGCGGTGTTACCGAGATCGTTCTG
>JAOTWM010000578.1 GCA_029862885.1 Gammaproteobacteria bacterium | reverse complement strand
CATTACTAGCGTGACAAAATAAATGCCCGACTGAAGATCCATGATGCCGAGCGTAAACCGTGGTGCATTGTGCAATGCACTTTCACCGACCGTGGCCAGCATCAGACCAAACACGGTCATCAACAACGCTTTCAACACTTGACCCTTACCCGCAAACGCCGCGATTGCAGTTAGGCCGCAGAGCATTAACGCGAAATAATCCGGCGATTGAAACAACAACGCGACCTTAGCCAGCGCGGGCGCAAAACCAAACAACAAAACAGCGCCGATCGTACCACCGCAAAACGATGCGATCGCGGCGACCGTCAATGCCTTCCCGGCTTGGCCACGGCGCGCCATCGGATAGCCGTCAAATGACGTTGCGACAGTGCCTGCAACGCCCGGAGCGTTAATCAGAATCGACGAGGTTGAACCGCCGAATATCGCACCGTAATAAACACCGGCTAACAGAATTAATGCGGCGGCCGGGTCACCCAATTTGATGGCGACCGGAATCATGATCGCGATAATCGACATTGGGCCGAGCCCTGGTAACATGCCGATGAAAGTTCCGACCAACACACCCGCTACCACCATGATTAAGTTGTTGAGCGAGAGCGCCGTGCTCAAGCCCAGCAATACTCCGTCAAGCATCGAAGTGTCTCACGACGTAAAAACTGTGGGCCATGGATTCAGGAAGATGCCGAGTTGCTCGTGGACGAGGTGCCAGATCGCGAGCGCACTAATCACGGTAACGGGGACGAGGATATGAAATTTACGTTCGCCCAGTACCGCGGCACTGACCGCAAGAAATCCGGCTGTCGCGCCCACAAAACCGAGCGGGCGCAAACTGAGCGCATAAATTATCATCAGCGCTACTAATATTACCGGGCGAACTCTGTCGTAGGGAACCGGTGGTGTATCGACAGCGATCGACTCCCGGCCACCTGGCATCAGCAGCACCGCAAACGATAGGACGATTCCGACGACGGCGAGCCCCAGTGGCATCGTGTTGGGCTTAAACGGCAGGTTCCGCTCGAACGGCAAGAGTTCGTAATCGAGCGCAAGCCACGCGTAAGCAAGCGAAAAAACTAACAGGGATAACGCGATCAAACGGTCGAGTCTGATCACGACTTATCTACCTTAGGAACGTCTGCATAAGTCTGGGCGAATCAAGTTGGAATTCAGAATAATTAAGTTCATGGCGTGGAATGCTAGTAATAGCCCGGCTATTGCCTACAGGGATGTAAGTAATGAGCGGGAGAATGGACACGGTAGCGTTGCCTACAGGGATGTAGGTGATACAGAGATAGATTATCTTGGGTCGAAATTGATCGGCCATGACTTTTGCAGAGGTTCCTTTACTCTAAGAAACCGAGTTCGATCATCAATGATTTGATTTGCGCTTCTTGGTCTTCGAGGAATTTCGTAAATTCATCGCCCGGGTTGAAGATATTCACCCAACCGTTCCGCGCTCGTACCGACTCCCACGCGGGAGTCTCGTACATATCGCGTAACACGTTAATATATTCGGCACGTTTATCGGCAGGCAGCCCGGGGGGCCCAAAAAATCCTCGCCAATTGACGAAGGTGGCGTCTATGCCCTGCTCTTTTAGGGTTGGCACATCAGGGGCATCGGCAATACGCGCTGGCGCGGTCGAAGCCAGAACACGCACCTCGCCTGCTTTGGCCAATTCTAGCGCTTCGCCAAGACCCGTAGACAATGCATCGGCTTCACCGGACAACAGTGCTGCCATCGCCTCCCCACCGGCATCGAACGGCAGGTACTTCACCTTTGTGGGATCGGCGCCTGCCACCTTAAATGCCATCGCCGGCACGAGATGGTCCATACTTCCCGGCACCGAACCACCAGCAATGGCGAGATCATCCGGATTGTTCTTATAAATATCGACGAGATCCGAAAACGACGTGATGTCGCGATCAGCTTTAACGACTATCGCCGCGTAATCGCCGATCGTACCTGCAACCATTGTGAGGTCGCGAAAACTTTGTGGAAACCGGCCGGTGAGCGAACGAATTACGATTGGCGTGGAATTCACCATTAAGGTGCCATGGTTACTCTCCGCATTTTCGATTAGATAGCCAATTGCCTTGCCGCCGCCGCCGCCCGACATGTTTTCGTAGGACGCGGATCCCACCAGGCCCGCTGCCGTCAATGCTTCGCCGGTACCCCTGGCCGTGCCATCCCAACCTCCTCCGGCACCACCGGGGATAAGAAAATGAATACTGTCAATTCGTGGCGCAGCAACCGCGGCGCCGACCAAGAGCGTGGTCACCGCGATACTTGTCAATAGTCTTCTTACGATCCAATTCATCACGGCGTCCTCGTTGTGGTGTTGAGTTAATCTAGCTGCCTGACAATTATATGTAGCCGCTCTTCTGAATGCGATGACAGTCCGCCTGGGAAGCGAAGGAAATCAATAACTCCTTTTTGATTCAACATACTATCTTCTGTAATTACAAGGGATTCCACGCCCTCGTTGGCGTCTTAAATACCGCGCTTGCGGGGAACAAATGGTCCAATTACATAGACGGCCGGTTCGAAGGCTAATACATATGCGGTTGGCAGAATGAAGCGAACGGAGTATTCATGCCGATACTGCGCGCCGCGCTCAGTACGGTCCCGCCTAATCCGTCAGTGTGGCTAGGGCTACGGTATGGCGAAGCGTTAGTGCTTAGTCGCAAATTCACCGAGCATGGGCTTTACGAGCTCCTCATAGTCGGCATACGCGATGCGCATCGATTGATTATGCGTGCCCGCGTTAAACACGATCTCATCATCTTCGGAGAGATCTTCTGCGACAAATACTTCGAGGCCGTAGAGATTGCCGAAAGGCGGCATTGCACCTAACTCGCAACCCGGAAACACGTTCTCGAATTCGTCCTCGCTCGCAATTTCCACCCGATCCGCCGACAGTAGTCGTGCCAATTTGTCGGTGTCGACGCGGCGCGATGCAGGCACTACCGCCATCGCTAATGTGCCGTCGACCTTGACAAGCACCGCTTTGGCGAACTCACCACGCGCAACCGGAGTGACCGCCGCCGTTTCCCGCGCGGTCAGCGCAGGGGCGTGATCAATCGTCGAGTAAGC
>JAOTWM010000577.1 GCA_029862885.1 Gammaproteobacteria bacterium | reverse complement strand
GCGATCTATTGGTTCGACAAGACACATTTGGTAACTCCTTGCCGTCGATCAAGGATAGAAGTTACCGTACCTGGTTATAATTTCTAATATAGTGGCAAACGGCCCGGATGGCCAAGCCTGCCTGTAGGCGCCGCGGGTCGGCGGCAGTCGCTCGTTCTTCACGATGGAATTTTCAAGCGCTCACACAGTCGAAACTGGGGAGGCCAACGATGCCGTCGTTTGACGTCGTGTCCGAAGTGGATATGCATGAAGTGCGTAACGCGGTCGATCAGGCGAATCGCGAAATCGCGAATCGCTACGATTTCAAGAACAGCGATACCCGGGTGGAGCAGTCCGATGAGCGTCTGACGGTCTACGCGGATGATGACTATAAAGTCGGTCAGGCGTTGGACATTCTGCGCACTAAATTAGCGAAGCGCAAGGTTGATCTGGATTGTTTGCAGCTCAGTGAAGTGCAAGCCACCAGTGGCGGTAAGGCCAAACAGGATATTCTCATCTTGCGGGGGATCGATCAGGACCTGGGCAGAGGGATAGTGAAGATCATCAAAGGGTCCAAACTGAAAGTGCAGGCGTCGATCCAGGGGCTGCAGGTAAGGGTGACGGGCAAAAAGCGAGACGAGTTGCAGGCGGTCATTGCGATGTTGAAGGCCGAAAAGCTGGAGCGGCCCTTGCAGTTCGTGAATTTTCGAGATTAGGTAAACTTAGAGAGAGTGATATAGATGCGAAACATTTGGATGGTAGCCGCCGGACTGGTGGTGTTCGGGTCGGGTCTACACGCGGCAGAAATCGACCGTGACGCGGTCCAGGCGATGATCAGCAAGACCTTCCCCGGGGTAGTCGCCGACGACGTAGGGCTTGCCGTGGTGCCGGGGTTCTATGAAGTCGTAGTGGGTACCCGGCTGGTGTACATGTCTACCGACGGAAAATACGTGTTGCTGGGCGATTTGATCGATGCCGACAAGCGCGTGAATTTGTCCGAGGCGCGGCGGGCCGAACTGACTTCGACGAAACTCGCTGCAGTGCCCCCGGAGCGCATGATCGTGATTGGGCCGGAGAATCCGTCACGTTTTGTTAACGTGTTCACGGACGTGGATTGTCCCTACTGTGCGCGGTTTCACCGTGACGTCCCCAAACTCAATGAGGCCGGCGTGGCGGTCCACTATTTCTTGTTTCCGCGCACCGGCGTCGGCAGCAAGAGCTATGAGCGGGCGGTCGGGGTTTGGTGCGCGGACGATCCGGTGGAGATGATCGGGATTGCCAAAGCCGGCGGCGAAGTTGCACCAATTGAGTGCGATAACCCGGTCAAGGACCACCTGGCGCTTGGGCGTGCGGTCGGGGTGCAAGGTACGCCAGCCATATTTCTGGAAGACGGCACCATGATCCCGGGATATGTGCCGCCCGAACGGTTGTTCGAGCAGATGGGCCATTCGCCCCGCTAAGGATTGCCGGTGGCCAAATAGTCTTTCAGAATTTTGAACGCGATAACTTCCTATAACTATCTGTAAACAAAGAATTAAGAAAACTTGTTTTTGTAAGTAGGCTGGTTTATATTGAACTCGCTTGGACGCAGCCTGAGTCGCTTGGGAACACAGACACAGGATCGGGTACTAACCTGCTAAGACCTCTAACGGGTGACCATCGTACGAGGAACGGAAAGTGTGCCCAAAGGCGGCGGGATCGCCGCCTTTTCTTTTCGGCCTCTCCTTAATCTGCAATCTGCGAGTTTCCAGATATTCAACGCTGCAGATATTTCAGTTTGTCTTCGACCTGGTCCCATTCGGCGGCGTCTGGTGGGGCCGGTTTCTTCTCTGTGATCACCGGCCATTCGCGCGACAGGTCGGCGTTCAACTCGAGAAAATGTTCTTGTCCCGGCGGGATATCGTCCTCCGCGTAAATGGCGTCAACCGGGCACTCGGGTTCGCATAAGCTACAATCTATGCATTCTTCGGGATCTATAACAAGAAAATTGGGACCTTCGTGAAAACAGTCCACCGGACAGACTTCTACGCAGTCCGTGTACTTGCATTTGATACATGATTCGACGACCACGTAGGTCATATAGGCTCCTTAAACCCAGTGTTAGGTAAGTTCGCGCGGTGAACGGGGAGCGTATTGTAGGGGCTCCCGTTGCCCGGGTAAACGCGCGCGGGCGCTGCCTGCAACGGCCAATTATCCTCGTGGCTTTTGTGGATTCTCTGCTATTCTTGTTAGATAAGAAAGTAACTATGGACCGGCAAACATATGCGGGCTAATTAGGGGAAGGTAGTCTTGTTGTCAGTATCAATACCGAAGCTGCGCGGCCCTCGGCTGCGCGCCGCCGAGGTGCGGCCACGCCGTGTCGAAGAGTGGCTCGAGTCGCTGCCGCGCGCGGATGCGCGTGAGTGCGCGCAGCTGCTGTATCAAGCGTTGTACGCGCAAAACCGCATCGCTCTGGAATCCAACAACCGGCTGGTGCTGATGGAACTCTACCGGCAGCCGGTGTCTTTCGTCGTCGATAGCCTCCAGCAAGCATACCGCCTGACCTCTTTTCCGCTTTCCGAGCGCGAACGGGAACTCGTCGATTTCGTACGGCAGCTGCTCACCGAGCTGGGCAACGGCTACAAGATTGTGGCCAATGACCTGTTGCGGGAGGGAAGGAAAAAGTCGCACCACTCAGAGTTGGTCACGTCGATTCAGCGTGCGATTCATTTTCTGGGACGCGTGCTTCTTAACTCCTACCAAGCGTACGTGGCCGCTCCTTCAGGGGTGTGGCGTGAAATTCACCAGCTCTACACATACGCCGAGACCAACGATCTGTTGAACTACCCGGTCGCTGCCGAAGACACCGTAACTCAGGATGGTCTGGCAACCGTCACCGAGACCTATCAACGCCTGCTGATTGTGAGTGCAGCCAATCCGTATGGGTTGCTCCAAGGCGAGTGTGTGCGTCTCTATGACTCGATACCACTGTGGGAAGGGGAAGCCGAGATCGGTGCGGCGCCTCCGATCTCCGAAACCGCCGGTCGGTTCGTCATCGACTTGCAGTCCGACATACCGCCGGTACCAGTGGACAAGACCTCCGCACGCGCCAGCTCGGAAAACTTCCGGTGTGTCAA
>JAOTWM010000105.1 GCA_029862885.1 Gammaproteobacteria bacterium | reverse complement strand
GCCGTCGAGGACGTTATTGCGGTGGATGACTTCGCTCCCGATACGTCTGCGGCAGACGAAATTCCGGAATTGTCCGCCGAAAATCGTGACGATGTCGCTAAGGTGTCCGATGCGGCGTCACAAGCCGGCGCAGCATAAGTTAGGATTACACAACTAATTCCGAATGGAGAGCAACGTCGTGGGCAGCGATGTAACACCGAAATCGGAAGCCACGGTGTACCCCGAGGACGCCATTGCGGCGCATGGTGGCCTCGATGTGATTGAGGTCGCGCAAGCCGGTAACCTACCCGGTTTGTTTCGGGAGCGCGCACGGCGCACGCCCCAGGCTCTGGCCTTTCGCGAATACGATGACGCTACCAAAAGTTGGTGTGATTACACCTGGGCGGCGATAGCGGCCGAAGTGTCGCGCTGGCAGGCCGCGCTCAGCGCCGAGCCATTGCAACCCGGCGACCGCGTCGCGTTGCGCATGCGCAATCGCCGCCATTGGGTGATTTTCGAGCAGGCCGCGTTGGCTTGTGGCTTGGTGGTGGTGCCGTTGTACGTCGCCGATCGTGCCGACAATGTGGCCTACAGCATCAACGATTCCGGCGCATGCTTGCTGCTATTGGAGAGCGCGGCACAATGGGCGGAGCTGGCGGACGTCGAGTCCGAGCTCGATATTCTGCAACGCATCGTAATTCTTGAAGGCATCGATGACGTTACCGATCCCCGCGTGACGGCGGCCATCGATTGGCTGCCGAGCGGTGACAGCGGTGAACTCGAAAATCGTGGTGGCGGGCTGGATGAGCTCGCGACTATTGTTTATACGTCGGGAACCACTGGCGCGCCCAAAGGCGTGATGCTGTCGCATCGGAATATTTTATCCAATGCCTATATGGGCCTACAAAGTGTCGCGGTCACGACCGACGACTTGTTTTTGTCGTTTCTGCCCCTGTCCCATACCCTGGAACGTACCGCCGGTTATTACATTCCGATGATGGCAGGCGCGGCAATCGCGTATGCGCGTTCAATTCCGGATATGCCGGAAGACCTGTTGCAGATCCGCCCCACCGCGTTGATCAGCGTACCGCGAATATTCGAACGCGTTTACAAGGCAATTCAAACGCAACTCGAACAGGCTTCGAGTCTAAAGCGTGGATTATTTAATCTCACGCTACGGGTCGGCTGGGAACGTCACCTGCACCGCCAAAATGAAGGACCGTGGCGCGCGAGTTTCTTACTGTGGCCGTTGCTGGATAGATTAGTGGCCGCAAAAGTGCGTGCCAAGCTTGGCGGCCGCTTGAGTGTCGTGGTGTCGGGTGGGGCACCGTTGCCTCCGGTCGTCGGTCGTGCATTTATCGGTCTCGGTGTGAATATTTTGCAAGGTTACGGACTCACTGAGACCAGCCCAAGCCTGAGCATCAATACGTTGAACCGCAATCGACCATCCAGTATCGGGTTGCCTCTTAACGGTGTCGCGCTGCGCATCGGCGACGACGATGAGTTATTGGCCAAGAGCCCGAGTGTAATGATGGGTTATTGGGGCAAAGAGCAGGCCACGGCCGACGCGATCGATACCGACGGTTGGTTCCACACCGGCGATTGCGCGCGAATCGAAGACGGATTCGTCTATATCACCGGCCGTATCAAAGATATTCTCGTGCTGTCGAACGGGGAGAAAGTACCCCCTGCCGATATGGAGTCGGCGATCGCTGACGACGCGTTGTTCGATCAGTCGATGATCATCGGCGAAGGGCGTTCATATCTGTCTGTGATCGTTGTGCTCAATCCGGATTTGTGGTCGCCCATGGCAGCGCAGCTTGGGGTCGATCCCAATGATCGAGACGCATTGCAACAAGACGACGTCAAAAAGATCCTGTTGGAACGCGTCGCGACCTGCATCGAAGCGTTCCCGGGTTACGCAAGAATCTATCAGATTACCGCTGTGCTTGACCCGTGGGATGTGGAAAATGGATTGCTTACACCCACGTTAAAAGTGAAGCGAGCAAAAATCACCGAACGTTATCGCGACGCAATCGAACAGATGTACGCCGGCCACTAATCGAAGTGCCTGGTGGCAAAATGATAAATTCAAGATAATGCCGGCAGTCTTGTATGAACAAGATGGTCGCGTCGCGACGATCACGTTGAATCGCCCCGACGTACTCAATGCGTTGGATCCCGGGCTCGCTCGCGAGTTGTTCGCCGCACTGCAGACCGCGGGCACTGACGATGGTGTGCGTTGCGTTGTGGTGCGCGGCGCCGGTGGGCATTTCTTAGCCGGTGGCGACATCGAATTCTTCCGCACCCAAGTAGAACAGACAGCGGCTACCGGCGCTGATGACATAGCGTCAATTTTCGAACATGTGCATGGCGCCATTCGTGTGGTAAGGCGTATGCCGAAACCCGTAATCGCAAGCGTCTCGGGCGCCGCGGCCGGGTTCGGCGTGAGTCTTATGGCGGCGTGCGATCTTGCAGTGTCCGCCGATAACACCGTGTTCACATTGGCCTATTGTCATATCGGTGCATCGCCAGATGGCGGTAGCACGTATTTTCTACCGCGTATTGTCGGATTAAAACGCACCATGGAATTGGTATTGTTGGGGGATCGCTTCGACGCCAACACCGCGTTGAATATGGGTCTCGTAAATCGGGTCGTCGCGGCGGACCAGCTTGAGGCCGAGACCATCGCATTGGCGGAGCGTCTGGCGTCCGGTCCGAGTACCGCGTACTCGAAGGCCAAGATCTTGGTCAATGCGTCGCTACATAATGACCTCGATACGCAACTCGATTTCGAGCAGATGCACTTTTTAGAATGCACGGCGAGCGACGATTTCGTGGAAGGAGTGCGGGCATTCTGCGAAAAACGCCGGCCAAAATTTTCGTGACGTCCCTTAAAGATAAAACGTTGTTCATCTCTGGTGCATCACGTGGCATCGGTAAGGCGATCGCATTGCGGGCCGCGGCGGACGGCGCCAATATTGTGGTGGCCGCGAAGACCGCCGAGCCCCACCCGAAGTTGCCCGGAACGATTCATAGCGCCGCTGCAGAAATCGAATCGGCCGGTGGCCGCGCGTTGCCGGTGGTGTTGGATGTGCGTTCCGAAGAACAGGTCCAGGCTGCGGTTAAGCAGGCCGCGGACACCTTCGGTGGCATCGACATCTTAATAAACAACGCCAGTGCGATCAGTCTAACCGGCACCGTCGAGACACCGATGAAGCGCGTCGATTTGATGTTTGGCGTGAACGTGCGCGGAACCTATCTGTGCTCGCGGGTTTGTGTGCCCTATCTGCGGCAGGCCGATAATCCCCATATCTTGACCTTAGCGCCGCCGCTAAATATGGATGCAAAATGGTTCAAAGACCACGTGGCTTATACAATTTCGAAATACGGAATGAGTATGTGTGTGCTGGGTATGGCGGAGGAATTCCGCGATGCCGGCATCGCCGTCAACGCGCTATGGCCGCGCACTGTAGTCGATACCGTGGCGTTGCGGATGCTGGGTGGAATTATCAAACCGGAGAACTGTCGACATCCGGAAATCGTCGCCGATGCGGCTCACACGGTGCTCACACGCAACAGTCGTGAATTCACAGGGCAGTTCGTTATCGACGACGAGATCCTTCGCGACGAAGGTATTACGGATTTTGACAAATACGCAGTCGTTGCGGACGGTGATCTGACGACCGATCTATTCCTTGAACGTTAGCCGCGCATGGTGAGTATTCAGAATGGATGCAGTACGTGGCCCCATGTCACGCTAACTAAGCGATCGCTCTATCCGCCCAAAATATAGTCCTAACGTAACGGCACGCACGATTAGAAATATCGCTAGTGCGCACCACAAGCCGTGATTGCCAAGCATTGGCAACAACACCCACGTCGCAACAAGAAAAATTGCGAGCGATACAATCATTCCGTTACGCATCTCGCGGCTGTGGGTGGAGCCGATAAAAATGCCGTCGAGCTGAAAACTCCAGACTGAGATTAGTGGCGAGACAATAAGCCACGGCAGGTAGCGATGCGCTTCGCTCCGCACGGGTTCGATGTTGGTAAGTAGCGCAACGAAGCCGCTGCCGGCGATCGCGTACAGTACCGTATACAGCAGCGCTATGGCGGCGGCCCAGATCGTCGTGGTGCGCACTGCGGCACGAAATGCGGGCCGATCGCGGCGACCGTATGCGCTGCCGACGAGGGTTTCTGCGGCATGCGCGAATCCATCCAGGCCATAAGCGAGAAAATGTTGCAAATGCATGAGCACGGCGTTTGCGGCGAGCGTCAGCGCACCGAGGCTCGAGCTGAGCGCGGTAAAATAGGCGAATGCGAAAATCAGACATAACGTGCGAATAAAAATATTGCCGTTGACACGCAGTAGCGCAGTCAACCGACCGGGGTCGAGCAGCGTGGTGCGGTCGTAGCGGCCCGCCAGTGGACGTAAGCTTCGTCGTAGCAGCCATAAACCGACGGCCGCGGCCAGGCATTCACTGATCAGGGTTGCGGCCGCGACGCCTTTGACATCCCAACCGAAACCCAGGACGAACAGCAAATCGAGTACCACGTTGGTGCCGTTTAACACGAGCTGGAGGACGAGTACGGCGCGAGTATTTTGCAGACCGATTAGGCTGCCCAGCACGACGTATTGCAGCAACGCGGCGGGGGCACTCCAGACCCGAATTCGATAGTAGTCTGCGGTGAGCGATTCGATCTGCGGTTCCGCATCGAGCGCCGATAATGCGGCGTAGCCTATTGGCCACTGTAGAGCGATGACGACCGACCCCAATAGCACCGCAAGCAGCAACGCACGAGCCATGCTGCTGCGCATCTCATCGAGTTCGCCGGCACCGTAGGCTTGCGCGATGAAGCCGGTCGTACCCATGCGTAAGAACCCGAATCCCCAGTACAGGAAGCTGAATATGACTGCGCCTAACGCGACAGCGCCTATGTAGGCCGGATCCGGTAGGTGACCCATGACCGCGGTGTCCACCGCGCCCACCAACGGAATAGACAGGTTGGAAAGGATTATAGGCGCGGCTAGCCGCCAGACTCGGCCGTGCCACTGTCGTGGTGAAACAGTGTTGATAGAGGAGGAGTTCAAGCGGGCATATTATGGGGTTATGGGGAGCTTCGACTAACCCGATTCTTTATAGACAGCGGGGCTGCGCACTCAGATTAGTCTCAGAAATTGAATTGGCAGCCCTCGATTCATGGGGCCGGATATTAGCCCCCGCGACGGTTCTCGGCTTCGTCTCATCCCGCCGTACGCATTCCACCCAGAGTAGGCGACGGGTATAGTAAAATCGAAGCCGGATAACGACCCGATACTATAATTGCCGATGTTTATTGCCAACCGTGTGTTTGTTCCGTGCGGGACCGTAACGTGAAGCAGCCGTCGTTGCGGCGCGTCGCGATCGTCGGTGGGATGCGCATACCGTTTTGTCGTGCCAACACCGCGTATGCGGAACTCGGTAACGAGGATATGATGACCGGGGCAGTCACGGCGTTGGTGAATAAGTACTCCCTAACCGGCGAACGTCTCGGTGATGTGGCCATTGGCGCCGTCATCAAGGACTCGGCCGACTGGAATCTGAGTCGCGAGGTGGTGTTGTCGAGCGGTCTCGCACCGCAGACTCCGGGTTTTGGCATACAACGCGCTTGCGGTACAAGCCTGGACGCGACGATTACTATCGCCAATAAGATCGCAATGGGCCAGATCGATGCGGGCGTCGCGGGCGGAGTGGACACCACGAGCGACGTGCCGGTGGCGTACCGCAAGCGTTTCGCGCGGCGTTTGTTGACCACGGCCAGAGCTCGTAGCTTCGCGGCGCGCTTCGGGGCGTGGAAAGGTTTCAGATTTGGTGAACTTAAACCCGAATTTCCGGCTGTCGCGGAACCGCGGACCGGAATGTCGATGGGCGAGCATACCGAATGGATGGCCAAAGAGTGGGCGATCGAGCGTGAGGATCAAGATCGTTTTGCGTTAACCAGTCATCAGCGAGCTGCGGCCGCGTACCGTGATGGGTTTTACCAAGATCTAGTCGCCGAGTTTCACGGCGTCGCTACGGACAATATCTTGCGTGCCGACACCAGCCTCGAAAAGCTTGCCGCGCTGCCACCCGTGTTCGATCGGTCACCGGCTGGCACGCTAACGGCCGGCAACAGTACGCCATTAACCGACGGCGCAAGCGCCGTGCTGCTATGCAGTGAGGAATGGGCCGCTGAGCACGGTTTGACAATGCAGGCGTATTTCGTTCATGCCAAAGTGGCCGCAGTGGATTTTGTCGAAAACGAAGGCTTGTTGATGGCGCCAGCCTACGCCGTGCCCGCCTTGCTGAACGATGTAGGCATGGCGCTCGGCGATTTCGATTTCTATGAGATTCACGAAGCATTTGCCGCGCAGGTATTGTGCACGCTGAACGCGTGGGAAAACGCGAGGTTTTGCGAACAACGGCTCGGCCGTTCGGCGCCACTCGGTGCCATCGATCGCAGCAAGTTGAATATCATGGGCAGCAGTCTTGCACTCGGGCACCCGTTCGCGGCGACCGGAACGCGAATTGTCGCGACATTAGCTAAGCTGCTCGCGCAAAAGGGCAGTGGTCGCGGTTTGATTTCGGTCTGTACCGCGGGCGGTATGGGGGTTGCTGCGATTCTCGAAGCCGCGCAAACCAGCGGTGCCGCGTCCACGTAATTTTGAGCCGCGAGGATCAATGGCGAGTCCCGTAGGCCATAGTCTGATCGGTTTAGCCGCTGGGCACCTCACCGGGCGACATTTGCCGGTCGCGACCTGGGGTTGGTTTTGGTTTGTGTTGCTCACTGCTAATGCCGCGGATCTCGATTTCGTGCCCGGTTTATTGGTGGGCGACATGAACCGATTCCACCATCAGGCGAGTCATTCGCTTGCAGCCGCAGCGATGTTCGGCGTCGTCGTCGCGGTGGTCGCGCGCCGCTACAACTGTTCGGCACGCGCCTGGGGATTGAGCGGCTGCGCCATCTATGCATCGCACCTTGCCGGTGACGTTATCGCCGCCGACTACGGTGCGCCGTTCGGTATTCCACTATGGTGGCCGTTCTCCATGGATTACGTGATCTCGCCCATCCCGGTGTTTTCATCGATCCATCACGGTGACGCTAGCGATACCAATTTGCGGGTATTGGCGCAGATCTTTTCGGCCCATAATCTTGGCGCGATCGGCCGCGAAATTATGCTCATCGCTCCGTTGTTATTGGGCACGTGGTATATGCGCCGGCGTACCGTTAACGATCGTACGGTGACACCTGACCAAGCCCATAAGGATTGACAATCGGCCGGTTATTAGCTAGCATAAATAAACAAATGTAGCGCCGATTTGAGCTTCAGCTTGCGGGCGCTTTATAAATACGGCTAAAGCGAGGCTTCGCAAGAAGAACCTGCTAAGGCCAAAGCCGAAGCGGGTTTTTTTTCGACTTTTTGCGGAGACCGACGATGCCTAATCGATTGCATGACATGTTGGCGACACGATCCTACCTATTGGCGGATGGGGCCACCGGCACGAATTTGTTTTCGATGGGGCTTGGCGCCGGCGATGCACCGGAACTTTGGAACGTCGAACACCCGGATCGAATCGCCGAGTTAAATCAAGCTTTCGTCGATGCCGGTTCCGATCTCATTCTTACCAACAGCTTTGGCGGCAACCGTCATCGGCTCAAACTTCATAAGGCCGAGCACCGCGTGGGCGAACTCAACGAGGCGGCGGCGCGAATTACCCGCGGGGTTGCCGATCAAGCCGGGCGCGACGTCTTGGTGGCGGGGTCGATCGGCCCCAGCGGCGAATTGTTCGAACCGCTTGGTCCATTGACGGTAAGCGATGGTGGCGAGGTATTCGCAGAGCAAGCACAAGCGTTGGCGGCCGGTGGTGTCGATCTGTTGTGGATCGAAACGATGTCGTCCGAAGACGAAGTGCGTGCGGCGGTGACGGGCGCGGCTACTACTGGGTTGCCGATTATCTGTAATGTGAGCTTCGATACCAACGGCTGCACGATGATGGGAATTACGCCGGTCGAACACGCAAATATTTGCGGTGGTATTCAACCGCGGCTCGATGGATTTGGTACGAACTGTGGTGTGGGTCCGGCCGAGGCTGTGGCCTGCGTTCTCAAAATGACCGAAGCGGCTGCCGCCGGGAGCGTGTTAGTAGCGAAAGCAAATTGTGGGATACCCGAGTTTGTCGATGGCGCGATTCGTTATAACGGCACGCCGGAATTGATGGCGGAGTACGCACGACTCGCGCGCGATGCGGGCGCTCGCATCATCGGTGGATGCTGCGGCACTACTGCCGAGCACTTGCAAGCCATGCGCCAGGCACTTGATTCCTATACCCCTAGTTCAGCGCCGAGTCTGGATACGATCGAAGCACGGCTTGGCCCCATTTCCCGTGGTGCCACGGGCTGCGCAGGTGATGCGCCACGGCGCCGGCGCCGGCATATTCATTAATTTAATTCGCACTCATCGAATTCGGTCGCCGGTGTAACCATCGCCGGCTTTCGGCTTGGCCTCGCACCGGCCACGTGTCCTAAACATTACCGGCGGAGGTGTCGCGTAGGCCGGATAGAGCGTCCGCGAAATCCGGCGCGAAAGCAAACCGAGTGACTGCGGCTCGGACAACGAACCGCACGACCTGCGCGGCGAGCCGGTTGGCGATCAACCCTGTGTGACGTCGTGAACCATTTCCGACAGCGAGTGCGCGGCAGCCAATCCGGGAGCCACGTCGGCGTGTAGTTGTTTGCTGATTTGGCTGGTAGAGAATACGCCCCGCACGGTCTGCGCACCGCTTTCAGCTTCAGTATCGACTACGAGAATGTGTTGGCGTTCGAGTGTATTCAACGTTTCTACAATGTGACCGATCTGCGCATCACGAACGCTGAGCATTGGTAGAACCGGAATGTCCGGTTGTGGTGTCATAATCGCCGATACCGTCATGTGGGCCCGATCGATACGCGATTGCTCCATCAGCCTGATTGGTTCTTCCCCCTGAATATCTTTAGCAGTAATGATCCCGATCACATAGCTATCATCGTCAATGACTAACAATAATCGAACGCCTGCGGTTTTCATATGGTCGAGAGCCGCGTCGATTTGAACTTCGCCAGTCACGGTATGTGGTGTGGCATAGTCGAAATCCGTCATTACGTGCATTGCCGAATCGTAGAGATGAAGCAAATCTGGCGACGGCGGGGGTTGCGGCGGACATGTAAATTTAGTGTTTGGCGCTAGCGGAATAGAAAAGCGCGGCGAATATTCATGGGTCATATCGGTTCTCCTTGCGATTGGATGAGACGCACGAAATTGCTGATATCACCGTGAGGATAATGGCTGTTCGGAGTATAATGGCCGTGTCCGTACAGAAGATCAATGGTATTCGCGGTGCCGTACTGCGAGTCGATGGAATCACTTGTTGCGTTGCTGACATTATCGCGGGTAGGCAAGTCAATATGGTTTGCGAAGTAATGGATTATGGAAAGTGTGGGCGGTACCCTGTTGGGGGGCAATTGGACATCGCGCCATGACGGTCTCATTTAAATTCGATTCACTACAGTATCTGGATACCGACGGCGCTGTCGTTTTCGAGCCGCTACCGGAATGGGCGAATGATGCCGCTATCCTAATTCCGTTGTACCGCACGATGGTGGAAACTCGAGCCTTTGATGCAAAGGCCGTTGCGTTGCAGCGCACCGGCCAACTCGGTACCTACGCGTCGTCGCTCGGTCAGGAAGCGATCGGAGTGGCGACGGCCAGCGTGATGACGGCAGACGACGTGTTGTTGCCGACCTATCGCGAATACGGCGCACAATTCTGGCGTGGTACAACCATGGCCGAAATTCTGTTGTACTGGGGTGGTGACGAGCGCGGCAGTGATTATGCCGGGCCGCGCGGCGATTTTCCAATATCGGTTCCGATCGCAACCCATGCGTGTCATGCCGTCGGTGTCGCCTACGCGATGAAGCTGCGCCAGCAACCCCATGCTGCAGTGTGTTTCGTCGGCGACGGCGCGACCTCAAAAGGTGACTTTTACGAAGCCATTAACGCTGCCGGGGTTTGGCGGCTGCCGGTGGTGTTCGTCGTCACTAATAACCAATGGGCGATTTCAGTCCCAGTCAGCAAGCAAACTGCGGCCGAGACCTTGGCACACAAATCCGTCGCGGCCGGTATTGCGGGGCGGCGAGTCGATGGCAACGATTGTCTAGCTATGAAACAAGCCGCCACCGAGGCGATCGACAACGCGCGCAATGGGCGAGGGCCGACGCTACTGGAGGCGCTGACTTATCGCATGAGCGACCATACGACTGCCGATGACGCAAGCCGCTACCGTAGTGCGGAGGAAGTCGATGCGCACCGATTGCAGGATCCAATCGATCGATTACGGCGTTATATGGAATCGCGAGGACTATGGGCTGACGCCGAGGAGCAAGAGTTGCACGACGCGACGGCCCAACGTGTCGAGCAACAGGTGAAGGTTTATCTGGATACGCCGGCGCCCGCACCGCAAACGATGTTTGATCATTTGTACGCGACGTTGCCGCGTGCGTTCGACGCACAACGGCAAGCCGTGATTGAGGAGAAGTAGCGGTGCCGGAAGTCACCCTGGTCGAGGCAGTCAATACGGCACTCGCTCGAGCGATGGGCACCGATGAGAATGTGGTGGTTCTGGGGGAGGATGTCGGCGTCAACGGCGGCGTGTTCCGGGCCACGGCCGGATTGCAGGAGCGATTTGGCGAGGCGCGGGTCATCGATACACCGCTTGCCGAAAACCTCATCGCGGGTACGGCAGTGGGCATGGCCGCGCACGGCTTGAAACCGATTGCTGAGATTCAATTTATGGGGTTTATCTATCCGGCGCTCGACCAGTTGTTGAGCCACGCCTCGCGCTTACGCACCCGGACCCGTGGACGTCTGACCTGTCCGCTGGTGTTGCGCGCGCCGTTTGGCGGTGGCATCCACGCACCGGAACACCATTCCGAAAGTACGGAAGCCTTGTTTGCACATATCCCCGGGTTGCGTGTGGTGATACCGTCGTCGCCGGCGCGGGCGTATGGCCTGTTGTTGGCATCGATCCATGATCCTGACCCGGTCGTGTTTCTTGAGCCAAAACGGATTTATCGCATCGTTAAGCAAGACGTCGCCGACGATGGGCACGCGCTGCCGCTCGATGTCTGCTTCGTGTTGCGCTCCGGTACCGACGTCACCTTAGTCACCTGGGGCGCGATGACTCATGAGACGATCCAGGCCGCGGATGCGTTGTCTTCGGCGGGTATCAGTGCAGAAGTGATCGACGTGGCGACCATTAAACCACTGGATATTGAAACGATACTGGAATCGGTGGAGAAAACAGGCCGTTGTGTGATTGTGCACGAGGCTGCACGCAGCGGCGGCTGGGGTGCGGAGATCTCCGCGCAGATCATGGAACGTGGATTGCTGTCGTTACTGGCGCCGGTACAACGGGTTACGGGTTACGATACGGTGATGCCGTTGTTTCGGCTCGAAGATCGCTACATGCCGTCGGTCGATCGAATCGTACAAGCAGCCCACGCGACACTGGGGTTCGAATGAAAATCTTCAAACTGCCGGATTTGGGTGAAGGCTTGCAAGAGGCCGAAATTGTGGAGTGGCAGGTGCAAGTAGGCGACTCGGTCGGTGCGGACCAACCATTGGTGACGGTTGAAACCGATAAAGCCGTGGTCGATGTACCGGCGCCGCGCAGCGGCCAAATTGCCAAGTTGTACGCGGCTGTCGGCGAAATCGTCGAAGTGGGTAAGCCGTTGGTGGAATTCACTGATGGCGATGACGTACGAAGTGATGCCGGCACCGTAGTTGGGTCAGTGGAGGCCGGCGACGCGCGCATTGCTGAGAAACCGGCCGCACTCGCACGCGGCAAGACCGGCATCAAAGCGACTCCAGCGGTGCGCGCATTGGCGCGGCGGCTAGACGTTGATTTAACTATCGTGAGCCCGAGCGGACGCGACAGCGTAATTACCAAAGCCGACGTCGAGCGCGTTGCCAAGCGCTTAGCCGAACTAGGCCCTCCCGAGTTGTTGCGGGGCCCGCGCCGCACTATGGCGCAGAAAATGGCGCAGGCGCGTAGCGAAGTTGCGCCCGCGACGATTGTGGACGATGCGGATATTCACGATTGGGCAGTCGATACGAATCACACTGTACGTCTGGTGCGTGCTATCGAAGCCGGGTGCGTGGCAGAACCATCATTGAATGCGTGGTTCGATGGTTATTCATTGGGACGTCGGCTTCTGCAAAAAATCGATGTCGCCATTGCGGTCGATACTACAGACGGTTTGTTTGTGCCGGTGCTGCGCGACGTCGGCAATCGCGATGACGATGATCTACGGCGCGGACTCGAAACGCTAAAAGCCGATGCACGGGCGCGGCGCATTCCTCCGGCGGAAATGCGTGCCTATACGATTACGCTGTCAAACTTTGGAATGATTGGTGGGCGTTACGCCGCGCCAGTTGTGGTGCCGCCGACAGTGGCGATTCTCGGTGCCGGCCGGGTGCGTGATGCAGTAGTGGCGGTAGACGGCGCGGCAACGGTACGGCGGATCATGCCGTTGTCACTGACATTCGATCATCGCGCCGTTACCGGCGGCGAGGCAGGGCGGTTTTTGGCCGCGGCCATCGAGAGTTTGGAATCAAGCTAACCATCATCGGTGGCGTTCGGCTTCGCCTCATTCCGCCATACGTCGCTGCCCACCGCATGACCCCGTAGGCTAGGACGAGCAATAGCGAACAGTGCCATAATGATCTTGCGGCAGCGCTTTCGAGTGATGGACTGGGCCTAACCAAGAAACCCCACGACACCTGGCCATCTAGAAAATATTGCGCCAACCGTCACTGGGATTCCGCGTCATCGGTGAGCGATACCTTGTAGTTGCCGCTGACTGGGTTTTTTTCGATTTGCAATAAGCCGCGACTTTGCCCGTCTTTGAGCAATTCTGCGAAATTACGGTAGCCGGAATAGCCCTCGTCGAAGCCAGGGTGCACGCGCTTTAGAGTCTGTTTAACGAGTGAACCCCATAACGGATCGTAGTCGCCCTCCAATGAGCGCACGATGTCCAGCACACGGTCTAGAGCCTCCTGCTTTTTGTCGGGCGCATCTTTCTTGCTGGTACGCCTCGTCGTCTTGCGCCGCGTCGCGGCACGCTGCACCAAATCGTCGTAGTAGATAAATTCATCACATCCCGCGATCAGCAAATCGGACGTCGAGCTTTTCACGCCGCAACCGATAACGCGTTTGTTGTTTTCTTTGAGCTTGGACACGAGCGGTGAAAAATCGCTGTCGCCCGAAAGCAACGCAAAGATGTCGATATGCTCCTTGGCATAACACAGATCAAGTGCGTCCACCACCATATGGATGTCGGCACTATTCTTACCGCTGTATTTGGTCCCGGGGATGTCGATCAATTCGATACCCTGACCGTGAAAAGTCCTGACCTCTTTGCGGTATTGTGTCCAATCACAATATGCACGCTTGTAAACGATGCGGCCCTTTTCAAGCAGCCGTTTCAATATGAGTTCAATCTTGAAGCCGCCGTCGTCCAGATCTTTGACGCCTAACGCCAGGTTTTCAAAATCGACGAAGACAGCAATAAGCGGTTCACCGGTGGTCATAATATAGAAATCCTGAGTTGAGTGCAGATG
>JAOTWM010000575.1 GCA_029862885.1 Gammaproteobacteria bacterium | reverse complement strand
ATGATTGACATCCGTAACTATCTCGGTTTCTTTGGGACATGGCTTAGCTTTCAACCAGGGCAACTGCGGAATCTGAGGCAGCGCTACCAGAAAGCGATGCTGTTCAATCAAGGTTCGTAAAGTTGCAGATGTCTCTCCACTAGTCTCACGATTGAACAGTGTGTCCTGGTTAAGTTTGAGGCAGTAGGTTCGCTTTGCAAGAGAAACATCGCCACGTCGAAACATCAGAGCACCCAAAGGCATAATGCCCATGATGGCCGGATCATTGTAGCTTGACCAGTTACGGGCTCGATTTGATTCGTTGAGCGGGCGCTGGCTGTACCCGTAGAGCATGGCTGCATCCCACTCCTGCAAACTACTGATGGCAGCGACCAATATCGGTATCGCAACGCGTTCGCGCTCCGGGAAGCGTGCTACATTCCACTCACTTATCGAGACCGGTTTGTCAACTATGGCGGCCAGCGCAGTTTGAGTGAGGAAATGAGCACGCTGCCTCGGATCGTACGCCAGCTCTCCGCCACTCGCGTAGGCGTGCGTATCCATAATCGTGCTGTCGGTTAGGGCAGGAAGCGAGAATGCAGGATTTCTTCCCCATAAGTTGGTGGTCGCAACAGGCACGTCTGCTCCTAACATGCGAAGCTGGGCAAGCATGCGCACGTTCCAACGGTGCTCGAGGTCATTCAAGTAGAGCTTTGACGGTCCGGGCTCCCAGGTCTTAAATGTATCCTTAAAAGGTATGCCGCTACGCATGCTGAAAGCTCGCCGATCTACGTCAAATAATTTATTGTGCTCCGGAACGTTCTTATCGGGTAAAAATCTGTTCCCATAATGGTGAGTAACGTCGTTCTCATTTGTGATAAGTAATCCAATAATGGCGGGTTCGTCCTTGTAGGCGGTGCCGGTGAATTCATTGACATGAGACAAATAAGACTCTGTGAACTCATGCATTCGCTCTGTAATACTTTCATTGAGATAAGAATAGCCTTTTAGATCGACCCATCGTCCCTTACCTTTACCTTTAGTTTTCGCTGCCAGCTCAGTGAAATGCTTGATGTTGTCCCCGGCTTTGAAATTACGCTGAACGTGAAGATCCAGCCATACGTAGATCCCCTCTTGCTTAAGGGTATAAATCCAGCGATCCAGCATCCGCATGGACTTTGCATCAAATGTTCGAGTCGAGAGAATTTGGCTGTAGTCGCCGAATATATTTGGATTTACCCAGGGTGAATCGTGGTGGTGGAAGCGGACGAGGTTGATGCCGAGTCGCGCCATGCGTTTAGCATGAATGGATACGTTCTCAGGCTGGGTTTCGAAGAGCGCGGACGCTTGCAGATTAACACCCCAAAAGCGCGCCTCGGTGCCATCCTCGAAAACTAGACGCTCACCCTCCGCACGTAGTCTCCCGTTTCTGCCCGCTGGCCGGTGCCCGGCGTTGAGGAAGCTCAAATCCACTGGCGAGGCGTTCCAGGCGAACAAATCTTTTGACCATCGAGCGAATTCGTTTGGCCCTTCGCCATCACGTAATTGAGGCGCTATCGTGTGGCCCTCTGGAACATTCTTTTCCATTTCGGCGGACGTTTGCTGACGGACGTCCGCCGCGCCGCCGGCATCGGGCACCAACTCCTGAGAATCAGCACAGAGAACGTGGGCGATACTCAGGAAGACGAGAAATATACGCAGAAACATTGGAAAGCTTGGCGAAGCGGAATTTCCATTAACTCAACGGAGTTAATCGCGAGATAAAAAAATTTTACGCGGTAAACGTGGGAAAGCCTTCAAATTTATTACACTTCACACACTCAGACAGCCCTCGCTGGTTTAAGAAAGCAGTCCGTTATATTCGCATCTTTTGGAATTGAACGAAACTTTTCCAGATCCTCCTGGGTCATCGCGGACTGCACTTTGAATACGATTCTCCGACGCAGTTAGAGTTCAGGACGGGACACGCCACGTACGCGGCTTCCAGGGATGGATGGGCAAAGACCTTATTCATTGGGGAATTTAGTCAGGCGTAGAGATCTAATGAACAAATCTGTCTACTGGATTCTCGCTTTCAGGGGAAATACGACATAACAAAAGACGTTGTAGAGAGTTATTGGTTTCTGAAAACGTCAGAACGGCTAAAAAATCAACACCGCATTGCAGTCCTGGGAGTCGGCCGTGACGTTCCAGTTGGGTGGCGATGCGCTGTCGACGCAGTTGGCATCCATTCCGCCCCAGCCGGATGGACCGCCGGTGAAAATCGTGGCGGTCGGGATCGTTGCACGCACCCCTCCGGACTGCGGCAAACCGTCGTCGATCTTCACGTCCAGCTCGCGGATGGAGGAAACCGGGACGAATCGGCCTACGTAGACGTGAAGCCGTACCGGCGCCGGTGACGCGACGTCCAGATATTCGTTGGTGCTTCCGACATTGATGGGCGCGCTGAACACATTCAAAGGCGTCAACCCATTGTTCTGCGTAGGCACGGCATTGGTACCGGGATAATTGGCCTCGATGAAATTCGCTTTGGCGATCTGCTCCCACATGGCGTTTGGCTCGGCGTAAACATTAGCACCGGCGGGGTTGTCCAGGCGACCATTGTCAGAAGTGGTAATGCTCGCCGAAGGATTGTCGACCGTGACACCGAGTCCAAGAGTCGCGGCAGCGGCGTTCCAGTCGCCTGGGATCGTGTTGTAGCGATCGATAAAACCCAGGTACGCCGTGCGGACGGCGGCTGAGGTCTCCGCCAGGGTTCGCACTCGGCTGCTGTGGATGAGCTCCTGGCCCTTGAGAAATCCCCCGAGCAGCAGAGCAACCACCACCAGCACGACGGCCACCTCCACCAAGGTAAAGCCATGTTCATCGTTTGTCGGTTTGCTCTGAATCAATATCACAGATCGAAGGATCAACGTCCGAAATGGAAATGCGGCCGTGACCGATAATTTTTGCCAATCCGCTTAGAGTAGCTGATTTTGTGCCTTTGGGCCTGGTATTACTGAGCATTTCGCCGTCACGTCCCGTTTCGAACATAACGTTCGTGCAGCTTCACTGGTGCCCCCCGCTTCTTTCTCAGCCGCAGGTTGAGCATCTCCACGGCCAGAGAAAATGCCAGAGCGGCG
>JAOTWM010000103.1 GCA_029862885.1 Gammaproteobacteria bacterium | reverse complement strand
GTCAGCCAACATCATGCGCTTTACCGCGGCGAACGTGGCTGCGTTTGATGCGGTGTCGACCGGTATCAGGCTCGACGACTCCAGGCGAATCGCGCTTGGGAATGGGTCTGATGCCAAGTTTGCATTCATCAACGCAGTCGGATTACAGCTCACTCTCGAAAACGGGATCCCTTTTCAGATCCTCGATGGCAATACTGGTAACGCCGTGCGTTTCGATTTCGATGTCGACCTTGGTGATCTGCAAATTGACGGCAACCTCGATCTCGCTTATATCGACGGTTACGCGGGAACCCCGACCGACGGTCAAAGTCTGAGGTGGAACTCCGCGAACGCGCGCGCTGAATTCGCGAGCCAAACCGTGACAACCGTCGCCACCACCTCTGGCACTGGCGCGAAAGACCTGAGCACGACTATCCCGGCATGGGCGACAGAAATTACTATTTCCTTGTCAAGTTTCAGCACCAACGGCACCGTAATGCCGGTTATACAGGTAGGGAATGGGACTTACGTTACCACCGGGTATCTGGGATCGGCCCGCCGCATTAGCGGCACTGCGGCGCTTCACTCAACTGGGTTTAGATTCGGTAATACCTGGGCCGCTGCCTATATTGTCCACGGGAGCATCAAGCTGGTAAAACATGATTCTACCGGGGACATCTGGTCATGCTTCGGAAATATTGCAAGAAGCGGCACCGCCATGAACTGGGTTCTCGCCGGGTCAATCGATCTGAGCGGCGCGCTCGACCGGGTGCGCGTTACAATAGGTGCGGATACTTATGATGGGGGCTCGATTGCAATCAGGTATAGCTGATCGGACAAGATCTCGCTAAAGAGAGTCGAGCAGTTTTTCCTGATACTTCTCATTGAGCGCTTGCAGCTTGTCGCATTTTTCCTGCAGATCTTTGCTGTGCTGTTTGAGCATCGCGATCTGCTGGTTCTTGGCCTCGATCTCCTCCGGATTAGATTGGACACTACCCTCGTGCTTCTCCAGCTCCGCGCGCAACGCCGGCAATTGCTGGCTCATCGCGTCTATCGAGTTTTGCATAGCTCGCTTCTCGCTGACGTGATCGTCGATCACCTCCTGCAGACTGATGGCCAGATCAATCATTTCACCTTTGCCGTAGTCGGCCAGCTGCGCGCGCATGCTTTTTTCTGCATCAGGGGTCAATTTACTGTACTCCATAGTCGGTCATTGTTATGCCCAAAAAATCTGAAAGGCTCGGCGGCTAATTTTTTCATCAAACATATTATGCTCCCGTTTTGCCGTTACCCGAAACGTACCGGGGTCGAGTTCTTTCCCACTGCTCGCGGCGCAGCCGCGTGTTCTCGCGCTCGAGCTGATCGATGCGCAGCTGCTTGTTGTGCGTGGTGTGGTCTTCGATCATCAACCTGATCACAAGACCGATGGCGACCAGGGTTACCATAATGGCAGCTATCGGCCAGCCAGGGCCCCAGCAACTCATGTTACCCGGTTCCAGTAGTCGCAGTCACGATCCTCGACAGGGCCAGGGTCATCGTCTTCGAGATCCTTCCGCGACTTCCCCAAGCGATGTCTGCCACTCGCAAAAGCGTCTTTTGCAGCGCGATTCAATAACTCGCTGTCTTCGCTTAATATGCGCTCGAGGCGATCTTCGACGGTCTCATCATCCTCCGGCGGATCGAAATTGCTGTCAGGTTCTTTAATCATCCCTTCGGCCTCCAGTCCAGGTCGTAGAGTCGCAGGAACGACAGGCGGAAGCCTTTAACCCGATACATGGCTCGGACGTGCTCCGGCCGGAACCCGCGCAGCCCGGTTTTCAGCTTCCGCACCATGTCTGGCGAACAACCCAGGATCTTTGCGGCCTTGGTATTCCCGCCTACGTGCTTGACGAAGCGGGTAATTTCTCTGTTTGGAATCGCCATGAGACAGATTATAAGAGACAAAGTGTCTCTCTGGTAGTACAATTTGTCTCGAATTTGTATCGGCTCATCCTATGAGCCACTGCAGTAGTAATATCGATATCCCAACAACGGAGAAAACCAATGTTAACACCAGAAATACTTGAGGCCCGAAAGAAAGGCCTGGGCGGTAGTGATATCGCTGTCATCCTGGGTCTGTCGCCCTGGAAAACGCCAACCGAGTTATATCTTGAGAAGCGGGGCGAGCTTGAGCCCGAGGACATTAGCGATAAGGAGATCATTCACTTCGGTCATGTGCTTGAAGACGTGGTAGCCCAGGAGTACGCGCGCCGCAATGACGTTAAAGTCGAGCGCCGCAACAAAATGATCACGCACCCTGACCATGAGTTCATGCTGGCCAATATCGACCGCAAGGTCGTGGGTGAGAAGAAAGGCCTGGAGTGCAAAACGGCCGATAGATTTACGATGCACAAGTGGGGTGAGCAGGGTAGTGAAGATATCCCTGACTACTACCGCACCCAGGTCGAGTGGTATATGCAGGTCACTGGTTACCCTGAATGGGATCTCGCGGTGCTGATCGGTGGCAATACCTACCGGGATTATCACATCGAGGCCGACAAGGAGTTACAGGAAGTCATTTACGAGCACGCCGCCAAGTTCTGGGATCGGGTAAAAAGGGGTATCGCGCCTGACTTCGATTTTGACCACCCAGGCACCTTGGACCTGATCAAAAAAATGTACCCAGGTACGAACGGTGAGACGATCCAGCTACCGAATGAGTTGGTTCACTGGGCAGAGGTTAAGCAGGAAGCCGAGCGGATCGTAAAGGAATACGGCACCGTGGTCGATGTTTGCAAGGGCCGTATTCTCGCGGCTATAGGTGAAGCAGCCTGCGGCACACTTCCTGATGCGGGGGTTCAGTTCAAGCGCTCACTGGTCAAAGCAACAGAGTTCACTGTGAAGAAGGATGCTTACATGGTTATGCGCCAATCGAAGTACACGCCGAAATAACGCATTACCGCTATCACAACGCAAAAGAGCGAAAATTACGCAAACTGAGGAAAAAGTAATGGCACAAGCACAAACCGCAACACAACCGACCGGTGTAGCCGGAACCAAGCTGGTCATGAAGATGGCCGAGAAGCAGGATCTGGACCCGCAGGCTTACGCCAGCACGGTGATGAAGTCCTGTTTCGATCCCAAGAACGAGACCACGCCGGAGCAGTTCATGGCGTTCATGCTCATCGCAAGGGAGCATGGTCTCAATCCGATCACCCGCGAGATCTACGCCTTTGCCAAGGGGGGCAAGGTTCATCCCATCGTGTCGATCGATGGCTGGCTCAAGATCATCAACGAGCATCCGCAGTTCGATGGCATGAAGTTTCTGGATGTGCTGGACGATGCCGGTAATCTGGTATCGATCACCTGTCAGATCTACCGCAAGGATCGCGAGATCCCCACCGAGGTCACTGAATATCTCGACGAGTGCAGGATGCCAACCGAGCCCTGGAATAAGTGGCCGGCTCGGATGCTTCGGCACAAGGCGACCATCCAGGGCGCGCGGTACGCTTTCGGTTTTGCTGGCATCTATGATCCTGATGAAGCGCAGCGAATCGACAGCGGTGATATCCAGGGTCAGGCATACGTGGTCGAGGACGAGCCTACAGAGCCCGCCAAGCGCATCGTCCAAAGTATCAAGGCCAGGGTGGAGAAAGAGGATTTAGCGCCTGAAACGGACGCTCAAGAGGTTTCAGAGGCACAAGAAGCCGAGGCCGCAATAGCAGAAGGCGAGTCGATGTCGATTGCTGGTACTGAGGGGGAGGTAATCACTGCCGATGGCGAAGTGATCCCGGGCCTCAAGAAGGCGTCCGAGCTGTCGAAAGAAAATCAGGAATGGGTCGAGGACATGGAGAAAGACAAATGACACAGTTCATCGAGCTTGAAACGTCTTCGGGAACCCAGTGTTTCAATGTGGGCCGTATTGAGTGCTTTCGACAGAACACCCAGGACAAGGAAAAAACCACGGTTTTCCTGATCCCAGACGATGCTGATGGTGGCGCTCAGATTACGGTCCACATGGCCTACAACGATCTCAAAGGGTTGCTGAATGCGGCAGGGATCAGGTGCTCATGAGCGGCGGTGATGCCTGCTCCTGCCTGGAGCGAGAAAAACCACCAATAAAGCGCGAATGGGTTGTCTGGAAATTGCGCTTCAATACCTCGGCATTCAATGGATATAAGGTGACGCCATCCGATTACAGCACCGTTCACTGTCAGGTGTGCGGAAAGGTCTGGCGAACCAAGGCGGCCTATGTCGACGAGCTGTTCTGCGACAGGCCTGAAAACTCGAGGTACTGGAAACAAACTGAGGGGGCTATTGCATGAGCGGCAAAAGGGTATTTATCGAAGTAACCGAGCTGCGCGCTATCTCGTCCGACCGGGACAACTGGATGCTGATGAAGCGCACCAAGAAGGTCGATAAGGAAACTGGCAAGCCGACCGGTGGCTATAGCGACTGGTCGTCCTACAGGTATCCCGCGACCTTTGAGCAAGCTATGGCAGCGCTGGAAAGGGAGCTTCAACGCACCTGCGGTGCGCAAACCTTCACCGAGCTATCCCGCATGGCAAATCAGATCCACCAGCACATGCTGGAGACAATGAAGGCGGCAAAATTACCGAGCCTTAATGAATGAGGGGTGGACCCAGGGCAACTGGAATGCCTTTGTTGTTTTCGATTGCGATATAACTGAGTCGCGCAAGCGCTGTAAGCGGGCGCCGGACAAGTTCAAGGGTGGGGCGATCGATCATGCGCGTACCTACTGGGCCCTGCAGGAGAACCGGCCAGCACCCAAGCCCCGGCAGAAGAAATACCCATGGCCGGTGATCGAAATCACCCGGAAGCACTGGGCGACCGGGAAAGCGCATCTGGAAAACTCAAACCAGCAATACCTGAAAAACTTCGGTGACCAAGCAATGGGTTTTGCGGCCGAGTATGCGGTTGAGGACTGGTTTACAGGCCAGGGCATCGAGTGTAACCACAACCCTAATCCAAAGAATACCGATCCTGACTTCACTATTAAGGGGCGGACTATCGATCTCAAGTCGAGACAAAGCAAAATGCCGCCCAGGCGAGACTTCGATTCCAGTCTGGCCGAGAACCAGCGCATCAAGGACGAGGATAAGGGCGCGCCCGACTGGTATCTGTTTGGCTATTGGAACAACACAACCGAGGGGGAGTACCACCTTATGGGGTTCCAGACGCTGCCGGTAATCCTCGACCTGGGTGTTTATTACAACCAGGGCGATATAACTCGCGGTGGGATGAGGGCCCCAGTGGATTGCTGGTACATCTACAACCAGGAGTTGGTCAACGCAGAGGAGTGGTTAGATATTCATGCAAAAATGAAAAGCCCGATTGACTCGGGCGAACCAATCGGGCTAATCTAGTGTGGCAACGAAGTTGGAGCTTCGATTTGCGGACAGGACACACCATTTACGTTAGGCCGCCAATGTCCAGTACAACGCTCTCACCACTACATATAGTGGATTTTGAGCCCCTCCTGGCACTATTGTCAAGTCTATCTGGTACCAACTGGTACTATTCCGTCCAAAATCTGGCTCTATCGCTGCCGATTGATAATGGCCGCTTGAGAGCGAAATGTAGTCACGGGCTGATACCAGACCCCCCCGAGCGGCCGATAAGTGTTTCGACACTGAACGGATAATGGGCGCTGAAATTCATTATCGATCGTCGAATGCAGCACGGGAAACCGCCTGTAAGAATTGGTCAACAACTAGGGCCAGGGGTAGGTATCGCCCCTACGGGCCTCGTCATTTCGCTTCGCAAAATGACCCGATGGTAATTAGAGGAGATTAAAAAATGCAATGCCCATGTGGAGAAGAAACAAGGCTTTCAACACATAACGTCCTGACTTTGAAGGGCGCTCAGGAATGATGGCCTGATGTCAAACCAGAAAACCTCCCTGTAACGGTCGAGCAGGATAAATGCCCTGGCTGTGGGAGGTTGAGGCGAACCGTTTGGACAGACGGTAATCAGGCTTGGCAGGAAGGTTAATACTGAATCATGGTGGGGACTATGAGCAAAATAATCGATATTGGATGGAAACAGGTAGAGACATTCTTGTATTACATCATTGATGAGGATGAAAACGTCAAAATCGGTGTTAGTGAAAATCCTTGGCAGAGGGTAAAGGATCTGCAATGCGGTAATGCACAAGAATTGAGACTGGTTGCCTGGATTTCTTTTTCCAACAGGGGTAGGGCACTACAGGGGGAGCGCCTCGAGCATGAGCGATTTGTTAGGCACGGCGTGAATGGCAGCAAAGAGTGGTTCACCAGTAGGGCGAAAATCAAAAAAAGGTTGTTTCGGTTAATGAGGGATTACGAGGTTGATATCCAGGGCCCTTGGTTCGACGGCATCACTGTGTACAAGAATAAAGTTTTCAGGGTTCCAGAATGACTGACGACGAGATAGCCAAATTACTGGACATGAACGCCGAGCTGAATACTCGCGTCAAGCAGCTCGAATCACTGCTTGGCCGGATCCACAAGGCAACCGACCAGTTTTACACCAAGCAGAAAGCGGGCTACTGCAAAAAACCAGACACGACCCCGTACAAGGATATTATCGACTTGTATCACCTGATCCTACCGGATCTGCCCAAGGTTGAGAAAGCCACCGAGAAGCGCAAGGCCGCGATGCGACAGCGCTGGTCAAACGACCTCGAGACTCTGGAAGACTGGACGCTCTATTTCAAAGACGCGGCCAGGAAGCCGTTCCTGTTTGGCCGGAACGACAAGGGCTGGGTAGCCAATTTCGACTTTTTTCTGCGAGAGCAGACCATCACCTATATGCAGGAAGGCCGCTATGATAGATAAAACACTATCGAAGCTGAAATCACAGCGCGCGGTCACAGAGGATGCTGGCAGCTATTGTGTATTCACCAAGGCCGAGGGTCAGCAGCTACTGGGCCATATCAAGGAACTGGAAGCGAAAGTGAAATTACTGACGTTCGAACCAGCACTGGAAAAACTAGAGGCAGAAATCAAGCGCCTCGATGCGGCTTTAATGCGCATTCGAAATGATACCAATGACGATTACTGGCATTCAATTATAGATGAAGCGAGGGCAGAGGTATGTGACAAAGCTATAGAAGAAATCCTGCGCCTCGAAGTGGACATCGGTATGTTAGAGATAGAAGCAAATGAAAAAGGCCTTCACTGCGATGCGCTAATGAAGGAAAACAGGCGCCTCGATGTGGCTTTGGCTGAGATTCGCGAAGGGTTAGATGGGATGAAAGATTATAATGCTGACGAAATCGATGATGTATGGAGTTATCGCGAGACCGCTGCCAATTTAGTAAATGTTATTGACAAAGCGAGGGCGGGGAAATGACTACGAGTGACTGGGCAGGATCGCTGGAAAACACGCCAGCGCAAGAAAAGCGGGAGCAAGAATTATTGGACAAAATCAAACGCCTCGATGCGGCTTTGGCTGAGGTTAGAGATATGCATCTTTACCGGATAAGAGGAGATGATGTCATGGAAATAATAGAAATCATAGATAAAGCGAGGGCGGGAGAATGAATAAACGATGCGAACATCACGGCGAAGAATTGGTTTTATACTGCCCACAATGTCGCCCCAGTTACACGGACTTGCAAAAGCGTATCGAGGAACTGGAAGAAACCATAAAAGATTTAGAGTGCGTTGATGAAATTAGATGCGCGACTATAAAGCGCCTCGATGCGGCATTGGCTAAATATATCGACGAAATATTCGAGTGCGAAAACAATGAAAATTTTCACGGACATTCTATTGTGACCGTCGAAGACAAGAAAAAAGCGAGGGCGGGGGAATGAGTGATTTGATAGAGCGGTTTAGAGGTATCAATAAAGCCATTACCGAATGTGCCGACGATGATGGTTCGATTAATCCAATGATAGCCATGCACTTGCCGGTTTTGATTAACGAACTGGGGAATGATGTAGCCGACGCACTGGCAGCGGCTGAGCAGCGTATCGAGGAACTGGATGCGGCTTTGAATGTAGCGGCCAACGGCCTCACCGAACTGTCACGAGGATATGATCTTGCTGGTACTGAACTTGATAAAGAAAGGTATGCTCGTGGGTTGTTAGATCATGTTTGTGATTTATGGAAGCAAGGGCAGGGGGAATGATGATTACTAAAGCAAGGCTTGATTCACTAAAAACTTATTGTTGTGATAATACGGTGCTCGAACTCGTGGCTGAAATCGAACGACTCGATGCGGCGTTGGCTTCATTATCCGACCCTGATTGGTGGGATGGGGAAACCATAAACACGGCTATGGATTTTGCCAAGAAAGAGAGGGCGGGGGAATGAGTGATCCCCGGGGTCCGCTATGGCGGAGGCCCTTCGATGGGCATGACTGTAACTATCCTGGCTGCAAGGAAGTCGTCAACGGTCAGCTGTGGGGGTGCAAAGAACATTGGTACCTGATACCGGTAGAGCTACGCGATCGCTGGATGGCCTGCAGCCGCACGCGGGATCGCGACCGGGTGGCAAAATCAATCGCAGTTCATTTGGAGATCACTAATGGCGTATAAATCAAGTAGTGACGAGGACAGGCCCTTCCAGAGCAACAAATGTCCGACACCCGAAGAAGTTATCGCGCAATATCTTGCTAATACCAGTTACGCCGTGCCAGAGGGCATGCCGAGCGATGGCTTCCAGGCCGCGCGTTGGTGGATGGCGCGACAAGCGCCCGGCGATCCATTTTCAGAGGCAGCGACCCCGCCAGTCAAAAAAGGCGGAGAATGGTCGACTCCGTACCATGATCGATTGGTCTATACTCTGCGAAAGTTTTTAAAACTAAAGCGCGTCCATCAGATTTACGTGATCGAGCACATCGAGAGCGGGGTGCCCTGGGAGGGTGATGACATTGATTTTTACATCACGGTTGTCGAGGAAACAGCCGTAATGAAAACCTGCGACAAGGAGCGGTATTTCGAAGATGGATTCAAGAAAATGCACAAAGCACTAAAGGGGATGACAGTATGAGTAAATTCGAAACACTAATCGACGAACTAACCGAAGCGTCCGATGAGAGTCCGCTGGCCTCGCGCCAGGATGCAATCGATAAGGCGATCGATATCCTGCACATGATTCACCAATGGACGAACGCTTACCCGGAGCATATTTTTATCCCGATGACCAAGGAGGACTGGCAGGTCCACCACGAGACATTGAGCCGCAACGGAGACGCGCGCAGCGGCTCGGCCGCAGCAGCCGACTGTATGCGGTACGTGGTAACACGGATGAAGGAATCGATCGAGAAAATGTCATGAGCAGAGAGGCCGACAAGATCAAGCACAACCTGCATCGTTACGTGAGGGCGATGCGGGATCAGGGCAAGGAGCCGACCGCGCTTTATGTTACGAAGCATCAGTTTGGAACACTGCGCGCAGAGGCCAAAGAGAGCTCCGACAGTTTCAGGCCAAGATTTATGGGTATCGAGATTAAGGTGGAACTGAAATGATGTACGTCCCAACCGAGATCGAATTCAAACGATTCAGTCGCGAGATTATGGCCTGGGCTTACGCCAAGTTTTGTTTCGCTGGCGCCAGTCATGAGGCAGTAGGTCGCCGGCCCCTCACGGAGCAGCAGCAGAAGATATACAACTTAGCCAGGGTGGGCTGGGATGCTGCTTCAATTGCGGGCCGCACCGGATTGCCTGTCGCTAGTGTGTACGACGGCCTGCACAAGATCGAATTTAACGGCTGGAAAATCTAATTAAGGGGGAAATAATGAAAAAACGAGCAGACATCACAATTCGATTTGCCGCCAATGGCATTATCGTGACGCCAGTACATTCACATTCCGATTACAGCAATCCCGAAATGCGGGACGAGCTGGTATTCAGCTCAGTGGTCGAGTTCGAGAAGTGGTTCGAGCACCATACTGGCGAGGGTGACGAGAATGACCCCTGGCCGTGGATTGATAACGGCCGATCAAATCAAATCTCACCTGAAAATATCAAAGCACACGAAGATTACGTGTACCAAAGCGGCGCTAAGGCCGTGCGTGTTTGCGCGAAGGGTGGTGGCTTTAAAACCCCGCAAAAGCATGGTGTGGCCGACGCCTCGGCCTGGGTGAAGTGGCCGCTATTTGCAAAAACCATACGAGACCCACTCCGAGCAGAAATACTCACCACCGAGCAGAAAGCACACAGTCGTATTCGTCCTCCGGATATAGGCATCGATCTGGCCAGCACCAAAGACGTGACCGAAATGTGCTCTGTCAGCATTGGCGATGATGGCGCAGTTAAGGTCAAACCGCTCACGCGCGAGGAAGTGTGCCTTGAGCCGGTAGTTCATGATAACGCGATCAGCGAACGCGCGCTCGAGGCCGCGCACGATGTCGTGCATAAGTTCAAGGGGGCGAAATGAACGATGAAAATTTCGACAGCGAAGAACCGTCGGCCGCCTTCCTGGGTTCGTCCAGCTCGGCGAAAACCATGGCTGATGGGACACTACGGATTACGATCGACCTCTCGCCAGCAGATGCGATCGGAGCATTTACGGCGTTCGGTAAACCCGGATCGGCGGTCGCTATCGCACGGATCACTGACAAGGCGGCTGTTGAGGCAGAGCGGCCTACAAGGGTAAAGGGCCCGTTTGGTGAGTTAGCAAAGAAGCTGGTGCAATCCGGCTTTTTCCGATCACCGGAAGTGTGGGCCGGAATCGGCACCGACGAGGAGTATTTGGAATGGGTGAAACATAAGCCAAGCGCCATATCTGGTGAGTTTTCTGAGTTTCACGATACTGGCGAGCAGTATTGCATCCCAGCGCACATCAGGCGCGTCCAGTACGGGTCTGGCACGGCAGAAAAGCCACCCTACTGCGCAATCCCGTTGACCAATGCCGAGCATCAACAAACACACCAGCACGGCGACAGCAGTCTCCGGCCCGAGGAATGGTGGGACAAGCAGCGAATCAAGTACGTTTCGAAGTGGGCTTTCGAGACGCTAAAGGGTAAAATGGGCTACGATAGTTACACCGATATGGCGCCGCACCGGCTCGTAGATTGGGCGAGTCAGCGGGAGCTGATTCAATATTTGCCACTGGCCTATATCAATGCCGAAAAGACAGCGACAGAGACACACGAGGAGGAGAGCGAGGCGTGACGGAAACCACGATATCATTGTCGGAGTTTTTGAAGATATGCGCGCCAGCTGGCTCGACCTTTCCAACGTGGCAGGTGCGCTTGATGGAGTTCTTGGAGCAGGTGGAATCGACCAGCGAGTTGAGATCAAGAATCCAGACGCACTACGTGGCAAGAAGCAGGCGCTCGAACTTACACCTGCTGAGGAGGATGAATTTGATCGATGGCAAGGGCGGCGTCCTGTGGTTGTCACCACCGTCGACGAAGCGATAGACTTGGTTAACACATTGAGGCGAGGATGATCACCCCAGAAATCCTTTCCCAGCTCACCGCCAAAACTTGTCGATACAGCATTGACATCAGCGATGAGCCGATCCGCCAGGATATCATCCTCTCCATGCAGGGGATCGATCCCGGTAAAACCGCGTTCATGTTCTATGTCTATACTGGTGACATCCAGAGCCGCCATGCCTTTTTTGCGACCCTGTTCATGGAGGTGATGCAGGACCCGGCGACTCAGGCATGGATCCGCAATCGCAAGCACCAGGGCGGATATTACCCATCAATCGAGGCCCTGTGTCTCATCGCGATCATGGAGTGGGGCGCTGAGAGGGCTTATACCCAGGAAGGCAGGGCAAAGTTAATGGGTGTTTCCCGTGGGACGTGGTGCCGAAAATACAGGGATATATACCAGTATATATTTTCGGTGCCTTCGCGATGGGAGCGTGAGATCATAAAAATCGTTGCTGACCGCTTGCGTTGATCACGAAAAAGGGCTAAATTCCTACCATCCATCAATGTCAACGAAGCCTTGAACCCGCCCTCCGGCGGGTTTTTTTATGGGCGAAACCAACAGTCAATCAGGGGAATACAATGAAAAGAGCGATCAATTTTTACCGACAGTTTTTTGTGGCCATGTGCATGGTTTTTGCCTTGCAGGCCTGTGTCACAACGCCGGAGACGCCGCGCGAAGCTGTGGCGGTCGCGGAGATCGGCTACCAGGAGGCTCTCGACACCGCGACACGCTGGGCAAATGAAGGGCGTCTCGATGACGGAGAGAAGCGGCAGCTAACCGAGGCCTTCGACGCCTATGAAGGCGCGCGCAACACCGCCAGGACGGCAATTACAGCCCATGATGTTATCAAAAATGGCGGCACCCTGGCCGATCTTGATCTAGCTACTATCACCCGACTGCTCGGGGTGAGCCAGCAGGATCTTGAAGCGGCTGAGGCCGCGGGCCAACTGGTACAGCTATTGGCTGGAAAGGCCGACTCGAATGCCAGCGCCGTCAGTCTGGCGCTAATCAATTTACGAACCATTCTTGCGGAGGTTGAATAATGGACGAAAATCAAATGGTGAAGATCATCGATGTCATGTTGGCAGCCACCAACACATTTACTCGCGCAAACGAACTACTGGCCCGCGCCAGGGCGGGACAGCCGGTGACCGATGCCGATATCGATGCGCTGATCGCTGATTCCGACGCCAAGCGCTCGGCATTCGATGAGGCGGCAGGCAATGGCTGAGCAGCCGGTTTTCGAGCCCAGGTTTCAGCGCCGGCTCACCCTGCTGTTTACTTGCGGATATTTCGCAACGCTTGTCGGGTTTATTGTTATAGCGGGGGTTTTGTTTTTGGTGCCGCAAACGACTTTTTCGCAAGACGTTCGCGAGGTAATGCTGTTCCTGTTCGGCCTTATCGGGCCTCTGGTTGGCTTCCAGACAAAAAGCCTTGGCGACCAGTATCAATATCATTACGGATCCTCGGTTGGGTCGAAAACCAAAGACCCTCCCCAACGACCAGCTGGCATGAGCAATGTCTGAGGAATCGGTCAGAGATATCAAGGCGATTTTGGAGCAGATAGTGGAGCACCGGAAAGGTGAGCGCGGCACCATCCTCGAGCGTCACGCGCAAACTATCATGGTTGGCCTCGTCACTGTCGGGATTATTTTCGTCAGCAGCAGCATCACCAACCAGAACGCGGACATCAAGGTTCTCCAGGTGCAAAACGAGAACCTTGTCAGACAGATGAGAGACCTGAAGGAACTGGTTGTGCTTTCACGGAATAACTATGTATCACGCAGCGAATATCAAGCGCACATCGAGGAAAATGCACGCCGGATCAACGCGCTTGAGCACAAGATATTTCGTAACGAGGCTGGCAAATGAAACGGGAAACCAAACTGGCGATATACATCCTGGCGGGGCTTCTGTTCCTGTCGTTTTTGATCATGATCTTCAAGCCCGCTCAGGCCAACCACAGGCACTGGCATGGCTACGACATCACGATCAACAATTATTTCTACGAGACCACCGAGGTCACCGAGGTCACCGAGGTCACGGAAAGTAGCCTCACGGTGGCAGGCGGCGCCAGTCAGTCAGATCTGCTGTCGATATCGAGTTCCCTGCTGGCCGGCGGCGCGCATCAGTTTGATTATTCGACGACGAAATGGCAGCTCAGTCTGACAGGGGACTTTGCTATTAGCGACTGGGCTTCGGACAACGAGTTTTCGATCGGGGTCGGCAAGCGATGGGGCAAAGATAGCTGGCTGCCTAACGCCCTGTTTCACGGGGCCTATACACCCGTACTGGACGATGATCACATCACGATTGGTGTGAC
>JAOTWM010000574.1 GCA_029862885.1 Gammaproteobacteria bacterium | reverse complement strand
CGACGATCAGAGACTGAACGATGCGCCGATTGGTCATGTCATCGGTCGGGGTTGGGCAGCGGACTTCTTGACGCGACTGGCTTTCCCTGTGCTCGCTGTACCGCCGAAGGCGCTCTACCGTGTTCTCCTCCGTGGCCGCGGTTTCGAGCTGCCGGTGGAGCAATCGGAGCCAATGGTGGGCTTCTACGTGACGTATTATGTCCCGGCGCGATCAGCGGACCAGGCAGGAGCGCGGGCAGTCGGATACGTGACTGAGCGATGGCAAGACTTCTACTCTGAAGCGAGAGGCGAGCTGGGGGTAGTCGTCGAAGAAGTCGAGCGCCTGCCGCAGCGATTCGCTCGCCGAGCGCGGAGCGGATTTGCGTTCTACTCTGACGAGCAGGAATTATCGGGGAGATGATGCCTAATCTAAGTTAGGCCCGTGTATGCCGCAGCTCGTTTGGAAGCCACTCGATTTTCTCAGTGCTCTTGGTGTTGCACCCGAGGTGGCGGAGTATGGAACATCACACAAATACGTTGTTTCGCAGCCGCCGATTCGCCTAGAGATCACACTATGGCAATACGACGGCGATGTTCAGCTTCACTTGTATGTTGCCCCTTTCGAACATCCTGTCGTGCGGTACTCTATGTTGGGGTGTCCAGGTGCGCGGGTCGTCGACGACAAGCGAGGTCAGTTCCTTGAGTTCGCGGCTACGAATACGTTTACTGGGCGATATGATGGCTACTCAGTTATCCCCTATGGCCTTCGTGTCTGGGTCAAGCCGCAGATCTGCCTTGAGCCATTTGTCTATCCTACTTAGCCCTTTTATCGAGCGGGTAACCGAGAACCGAGTGCAGCCCCACTGTCCGAATATGAACGGGCCAAACCTGCCCATCGAGGCGGACCTTCGCAAGCGGACTTCGCCCGCTTGCTCGGCCGCTCATGGGCGACGTTAGACAGACCAAGCACTGTTTATGGAGAAACAATATGTCACCAGGTTATGGCTAGGGAATCGCACGAGAAAACAAAGAGGTAGTGTCATGAAGGTATTCTTGTCCTACTCGTCCAAACAGCGGGCTCTTGCGGAGCAGATTTGTCTCGAACTGGAACACTCCGATCACAGTGTCTTCTTCGACAAGAAGTCCCTGAGGGCTGGCGGCAACTTTCGAAAAAATATCCGTAAGGAACTGGATCAGAGCGAGATACTTGTCTTTCTCATCAGCCCCGATTCTGTGGCTCCCAAGAGCTATGCTCGATCGGAGCTCGACATTGCACGCGAGAAGTGGCCCCAACCGGAGGCTCACGTTCTGCCGGTGATGGCCGTTGAAACAAGCCTGAAGAAGATCCCGCCATATCTTAAGGCGGTGAAAATTCTCGATCCCGAGGGGGAAATCGTCGAAGCCGTCTCCAGGTGCTTGGACGAGTGGTCACCAATGGAAGAGGTTGATCCTGTGGAGGAAGCACGGAAGCAGCTAGAGAAGTCCGGTGCCCCCACCGGCGTTGCGGGGCTGATTGCTCTTGGTACAGCCATAGGAGCATTCGAGGTAGAGGTGCTCGAGAGTGGGAAGCCCAACAAGGTTTACAAGCGCAAGATCAAGGGAATTGTCAAAGGCTATGGAAAAACTGCTCGGTTCGTTCCGGAACCAACGGATTACACCGCATCTGCCGGTAGGGAATACAAAGACGATTATGGGCGTACCTGTCGGGATGTGACCTTATCGTTCAAGCGCGAGGGAGAGTGGACTTCTCAGAGCGATACGTTCTATCTGCAGCGCGGCAAGTGGGCACGGCAAGAGCCAGAATAAAGTGTGAGCGGCCGGGAAGATAGGTAACGAATTAGTCGTTGGACATAGGTAACAGTTACCGTCGTCGGTTGAGTCTACCGTAAGCATCTTCGATTCGCATGTAGCGTTCCAGAAATCGGCCGAGTTTTAGAGGGCCGAAATAGACGTTCCAAACTCCGTCGTCGATTTCTTCGAGGCCGACATATTCGCCGGCGCAGACGATGGAGACATTGACCCAGTCGCTGCGCCATCGAATGCCGCCGTTGGCACTGACGTAGCGCAGCTCGAATCGGTTTGGATATTCGAGCGGCGGCAAGCGGTTGGGCATTTCACGGGTGGAGGGTTGGTATTGTGAAGCGGGCGTTTGCTGGTCAAGAGCTTCGTGAGGGCGCTCGTAATTGAACTCGTCGCGGAAGGTATTGAACTTGCGTTGTTGTGCACGCAGCGTGGCGGCGGGCGGTCGGGTAGCTTCGGCCTTGAGGGTTTTGTGCATGCGTTCGTGGCGTCCATTCTGCTGAGGTTTGCCGGGTTCGATCAATTCTGGGATGACGCCGAGGCGAACCCACCAAGCGGAGAGTCTGGACAGTCGCGCGAGGGTATTGGTAGCGAAGGGCACGCCGTTGTCGGTACGAATACGCTGGGGCAGGCCGAACTGCTTGAAGACGCGCGTGAACACGGGCTTGGCGTGGTCGACTGCGGTGGAATGCAGACCCTGACAGGCGAGAAGGAAGCGGGAGTATCCGTCGGTGATGGTCAAGGGATAACAGTACAGGCCATCCCTGGTTTTGAATTCGCCCTTGAAGTCGGCGGCCCAAAGGTTGTTCGGGGCGGTGGTCAGAGAGGTGGGTTTCCCGGGGTGGCCAATGCGTCGACGATTACGCTTCTTCGGCACCAAGCCTCGGCGTTTGAAGATATCGCAGACAGTCGAGCGATGTGGCAACGGCCACCACGGGTGTTTTTTATGTACCAGGGTGAGGATTTTCTTGGCGCCCCATGACGGGTGGCGCTGACGTGCCTCAATCAGCGCGGCGACAATGTACTCTGGCGTCTGTGTCGGCGAGGAGCGCGGGCGCCGTGATTGGTCCTCGAGAGCGGCTGGGCCATTGGTGAGATAGCGGCTGACCCATTTGTAGCCGGTCTTGCGGCTGATGCCGTACATCTCGCAAAGTTCTACGAACGAGAGGCTTCGGCGCAAATAATCGGCGATGAACTGTGTTTTCTGGTCCATGGGTGATGTTTGACTCCAAGGCATGGGGCACCTCCTGCAGTGCCCCTGTGTATCGTCAAACTGTTACCCATGTCTCCCGACTATACTGTTACCCATGTATCCAGACCGTACCGGTGAAGCGCCTAACAAT
>JAOTWM010000287.1 GCA_029862885.1 Gammaproteobacteria bacterium | reverse complement strand
CGAACGACGGGGTGTGAATAAAGCCACGGTCGCGCTGGCCAATAAGATGGCGCGGATCGGCTGGGCGGTGATCCGCACCCAACGCGACTACCAACCGGTGTAACCCCGGCGACGTATCGCGGGTCGAGTTATCGGGCGAATGCCGGGGGGGGTTATATCAATTACCACACGCCGTACCTGGAATACTTGGCGCTGGCAGCGGATGTTGAAAACCGTTGCCACCACTATCGAGAGTTGTTCGAATCACACCTGAGCGACGAAGATCTTCATACGATCAGGAAGTCGGCGCATTGCTGTCAGCCGCTAGGGAGCGATCGGTTTCGGTTGCCGGTCGAACAGAAGACGGGCAAATCGTTGGGCTATATGGCCTGAGGCAGGCCGCTGAAACGGAGTTGATTAGAAAACAGTTCCTCTGTCACCCGGATACAAGGTATATACTGATATATACTTATATGCATGACATTTCTCGAAAAAGTATGTCAGGCTCTAAACGAAGCCGGTGTTCGTTATGTTGTTGTGGGCGGGTATGCCGTCGCGCTTCATGGTGCGGTTCGCGGAACTCTGGATATTGATATTGCGTTGCGATGGACAAAGCGTGACCTGACAAACACTGAATCTGCTTTAAACGGCCTGGGATTAATTTCCCGTTTACCTGTTCAAGCGACGGAAGTTTACCAATTCAGGGATGAGTACATAAAAAACAGAAATCTGATTGCCTGGAATTTTTATAATCCCGACAACATCGCTGAACAACTGGATATTATTATTAATTTCGACGCTAAAGGCAGGAAGGCCGTAAATAAACAGTTGCCTAATAGTACAGTACCCGTTTTGAACCGGATAGATCTCATAAAAATGAAACAAACAAGCGGCAGACCGCAAGACATCGAAGATATCAAGGCACTGGAGAGATTGAAATGAATCCCGTGCAGTATTTTACGGATGAGTATCTGAGCCGGTGTAAAAACCTGTCAGCTGAACAGATCGTACAGTTTCTGGAAGATTTTCGGATGATCCATAGCGATCGGCCAAAGTCCGAAACCCGGTTGATCAGCATCAAAGTTGAAAAGGATCTGCTCAATGCTTTCAAAACGCGAGCGAGCCTCGATGGCGTTGCGTATCAGACAAGAATAAAGAGATTGATGAGGGAGTCATTATCAAAAAACGAAGCAGGGACGAAGGGAAGTGTGTGATGGGCGGGCGGTGGACGCTGAAATTCCTTGCTACCGCTGGAAATATGGCTAGAGGCAGGCCCCGGAAAAAGGGGTTGCTCAATAGATAATTCCGCCCCCGTAACGGGCTGCGATTACGTCTGGGCGTATCGAATGGCGTCGCCGTTTGAAACACAATACCCAAGCTCTCGCCATCCCGAGCGGATGCCGTTCGTCTTTCGATGAATATTGCAGCAGATCACGAGGCAACTGCTTGATGTGATTCTCTGTGAGCGGCATATACTCCCAATGCGCAAAGACCGTTGTCATCGCCTCTGCGTAACCGGCGACGTTTTGTTCATCGCGCGTAACAAACTTCTTCCTAATGTGTCTGTTCGAATCCCGCCATCCATTTTTACCTCCAATTCCATCCAATTCGACTACCCACGCGAGAAAAACACGGGGCGTCATACAACTCCCTGATCCTAACGGCTTTCTAGCAGAGGAATTGTTGCTAAATTGCGCGGGGTTTTTAGTAACGGTTAAAACGGCACATTCACGACGACGGCGGGTGGGCCCAACACCAGCGATGCCCGGCATGGGTTTACTGCATTTTGGCAACGCGTTGCCGCGCCCAGGCGGAAGCCACTTCCGAGACGAACACCAGTAAAATAATTGACAGCAAAATGGCGGCGACGCGTTCGGATTCAATTTGTAATACGTTTCGTTTTAAATACCAGCCCATGCCGCCGGCGCCGAAAAAACCAACTACGGTTGCCGCCCGGAACGCGACGTCCCAGGTATAGATCGCGATGCCGGTGAATGCGACGCGCACTTGAGGGAATACGCCGTATACGAATGCCTGTAGCCCGTTCGCTCCAGTAGCGCGCATCGCTTCGACCGGTCCCATGTCGATGGCTTCCACTTCCTCTGCAAACAACTTGCCGGCGAAGCCGGTGCAGAACAGCATGAGCGCCAACACTCCGGGTAGCATTCCGAATCCCAATATTGTGACGAAAATAATCGCCCAGATCATTTCGTGGACCGCACGGCAAATCATGGTGATTAGCCTTGCTACTGGGTAAACCAGCCGGCGGCTCGGCGTGACATTGTGGGCACCAAACCAACCCAGAAACAACGATAATACCAATCCGAATAACGCGCCGAGGTAGGCCATTTGTACGGTATCGAGAACCGAGCCAAAGTAGTCTCTGTTTTGAATGTATTCGATATCCGGGGGGAAATAGCGGTCGCTAAGTTGAATCCCAATTTTCCCGAACATCGTCAATAGTCGCTCCAACGGAATATTCAGATATTCGACCGAATACGCCAGGAACACGAGCACACCGAGCAGTGCGCCGAAATGAATCAGCGATTGCGGATATTTGAATCGTCGCCACGGCGGCAGGTCAGTCACAACTGTGGCCGATGGTGCGCTCATTATTCAGATAACCGCCTTACGGGAATAATGGGACAACACTTCACCGAGAAGAATCAAAACGAGGATGGCCAGGATAACCGTCGTGACACCGGGGTAGTTAAATGTGTTCATCTGTCGAAAAAATACCAGTCCCAATCCGCCGGCGCCCACCAGGCCCAAAATCGCGGAACGTCGAATGTTGATTTCCCACTCGAACACGGTAACGCCGATGATCACCGGCAATACTTGCGGCAGTATCGCGTAGCGCAATACTTGCAGTTTGTTTCCACCCATCGCTTGAATCGCTTCGACCGCCTTAGGGTCGATATCCTCAATGGCTTCCGCGGAAATTTTGGCGATGAAACCGATGGATCGCATAGCGATGGCCAATACGCCCGCCAATGCACCGAGGCCCACGGCTGCCACGAAGAACAAGGCCCAAACTATTTCATGAATCGACCGGCTAAGCGTCATCAGCATCCGCGCCACGGGGTAGGTGACCGGTTTGAACGGTGTAACATTGGCCGCGCCAAACCAGATGACCGGGATACACAAGACGACTCCGAGCAATGTGCCGAGACAGGCGATCATCAACGTTTCGATCGCCGGTTCAATCAATTTTGGTAATAGACTTACGTCCAGTGCCAGAAATCGACCCGATTTCTCAACGATTGACCCGAGTGAGCCGATCCGCTCCCAGTCGGTATCGTCGATAACGGTGATTTTGATACTCCATGCCACCAACAAAAACAGTGCGATTACGACAGCAGCGCGGCGCCATCGGGTGACCGAACGAGCGGCAAGTAACTGATCGGCCGTGATACGTTGTTGTTCGGTTTGCATTATTCTTTAGAGCACTTCTTTTTAGAGTACTTCCATAGCGTAGATTTCATCGAGCTTTTGCTGATCCATTGTTTCCGTAGTCCCGTCGAACATCTTCATACCGTCTTGTAAGCCGAGAATTCTATTGCAAAACTCCGTGGCTAACTGAACATCGTGGATATTGCACAGTACGGGCACCCGAAATTCCCCGGCGATCTCTTTAACTAACGCCATAACCTCACGCGAAATCTTCGGGTCAAGACTAGAGGTAGGTTCATCCAGCAACAGGAGTTTAGGTTCTTGCATTAGGGCTCGTGCGATGCCCACCCGCTGGCGCTGGCCACCACTCAACGCATCGGCACGTTTGTCGACAAACTCCAGAAGTCCGACGCGGTGGAGAATTCTCAGTGCCCGGTCGATATCGCTACGCGGAAACAGCTTGAACAGCGAGCGCGTACTACCGACATAACCGAGGCGCCCCGATAACACATTATCCATCACCGACATGCGATCGACGAGGTTAAACTCTTGAAAGATCATTCCGATGTTGCGGCGCAGCCGACGCAGTCCGGTCGATGAGAGCTTAAGCACGTCGGTGCCGTAGAGTATTACCTCGCCGCCGGTAGGCTCAACCAGGCGGTTAATGCAACGAATCAAAGTAGATTTACCGGCGCCACTCGGGCCGATGACCGCGAAGAAGTCGTCAGCCTCTACCGAGAAGCTTAAGTTTTTCAGAATCTCCGGGCCGCTGTTGGTGTATCGCGCAGCGAGGTTCTTAACCTCGAGAATAGGCATTTAGAACAGACGAGTGGCTAATTAAAAACAACCTTGGGCGCTCAAGAGTTGAAGCGGAGACGGGGCTCCGCTTCAACCCGAAGCATAATTGTCAATCAAATTGGCGGGATTATTGATTCGCTGCGTCCTTGGCCTTTTTCAGATCACGAATGACATCGTAGTCCGCAGATGACATCGGCACGAATGTGTTTGACTTAACATTGTCCAAAAACGCTTTGGCGTCGGCTTGATCCCCCAGGCCAAGAAAGGTCTCCCGCACTTTGCTCTTGATGTCGTCGCATAGGGTATTTCGATACACGAACGGATCCTGCGGAATGGCTGGAGAACTCCAAAGGAAGTTGAAATCTTCGAAGGTAACTTCGCCCTTGTCCACTACGTTATCAAATCGATGGGAGGCGACAAACGCGGCATCGACCTTACCTTCGGCTACTGCCACGGTGGATAATTCGTGGCTGCCCGTGTATACGACTTTCCCGAAATAGTTGTCGACGTCGTCGTTAATTTCTTTGGAAAATACGACTCGTGGTACCAAGTTCCCCGAGGTGCTGCCCGGATCGGTGAGGCCAATCACCGAGCCTTTGAGTGTGTCGATCGAAGTAAATTTCGAACCTTTTTTGGAGATCAATACGCCTTTGTAGCCGGGACCTTCTTCTTGTAAGTGACCCGGTCGCTTCGCATACGTCGCAAATACTTCGACCTTCGGGCTTTTGCTGTTGGCGATGACATAGGAGTACGGTCCCAATACCGCTACGTCCACAAAGTCACTTAGCAATCCTTCCACGACCGAGGCATAAGACGTCGGCATAAAAAATTCGATCTTTTTGCCAGTCAGTGCCGCAAGCCGGTCGGTGACGGGCTTATATAACTCCAATTCGGCAATGGTTTCTTCGGTGGGAACCATGGCGAAAGTCAGTGCTTCTGGATTCTCACACTCCTGGGCCATGGCATTCGATCCGACTACCAGAAGAAAACTACCGAGCAATAATACGGAAAATCGGCTGAATAAACGTGCTATGGCCCTTGACATTGCGAACTCCTCCTAAAGTAAATCGTAATTGTTATAGGTTGATGTAGTACAAACCAAGTAGTAACAAAACACTAGGTCAAATTCTATTATTAGATATTCGCTCGGGCGATTCAATAGCCGCTCGTAAAGTCACGCCTGGGGTTCTGAGAGCCAGCTGCAACCGATGGCCGAACTTGCGATGTAGAGTTGTTTGTACAGTCACGTAGCGGGGTGCCGTCACAGCAAACCGCGCTGCTTAGGCTCTATCGAGGTCGCGGTCCGAAAATAAGCGTCGATTAGCGGCCGATCACGGCGTTCGGCCAGGCAGACCAGAAAAGCGCTGGTGTGCATCTCGACATCGCTAACCCGCAGTACGTGGATATCGGGCGAGGGTGCCAACTCGGTCTCCGAAATCACGCCCGCGCCGAAGCCGCGTACTACGGCCTCACGTGCCGCCTCGCGGCTGTTGATTTCCATTATTGGGTTCACGCTGACGCCGGCATCGGCCAGCGCACGATCGAACGCCTGTCGTGTGGTAGAGAAGGGCGGTCGCAAAACCATGTCGCAGCCTTGCAATTCCTGCAGGCGAATGTTGCGCCGGCGTGCTAGCGGATGTTGCGCATGGACGATCACCAATACCCGATGGCGGTTGTAAAACTCGCAACAGAAGGCCGGGTCGTCCACCGGTCTGCCCAACAGGCCGATATCGTAATCGAAGTCGCTCAGCCCATTGAGAATTTCGCCCTCAAAACCGAGTGTTACCTTGGTGGCGATCCCGGGGTGTTCACGGCGAAATACTTGTAATATTTCCATGACATCGAATGGGCCGACCGCGTTGAGCGCGATTTGCCCCGTTTCCAGATCGCGCGTGGCGCGCAACAGCGCCAGCGCCTCTTCCTGATGGCCGTAGAGCCCGCGGGTAATGGTGAACAGCGCTTCGCCGGTAGGCGTGAGCTTCACATTGCGCCCGCGGCGATGAAATAACTCGACGCGGAAATAGTCCTCCAGGGATTTAACATGGGTCGAGATAGTGGGTTGGCCCACGTTTAGGGCTTCGGCCGCGCGCGTGAAGCCGCCGGTCGCGGCAACGGTATGAAATGCTTCAAGCCACTTTTGAATCATTGCTGGGGATTCGTTATTACTGCTTTTCTATTATCTATTTAATCAATGGTTGCTGAATAAATTCCAATTATAACGATAGTAGCGCGGTTGCTATGATGGCGCAACACGTACCAATCTCTAGGGGAAACGCAGTAGTGATGAAAACCTTGGCAGTGAACAACACCGACTACCGTTGGCCCGA
>JAOTWM010000251.1 GCA_029862885.1 Gammaproteobacteria bacterium | reverse complement strand
CCAATAGTAGTGGTGTGTATTGACGGCGGCGACCCGGCCTACATCGAACACGGCGTGGCCGCGGGCATAATTCCCAATATGGCTCGCTACATGCAAGAGGGTTTCTACACGGTAGCCCAGGGCACCATGCCCAGTTTCACGTGCCCCAATAACATGTCCATTGTGACCGGGCGACCGGCGTCCGTGCATGGCATATCTGGCAATTTTTATCTGGATCGCGAGACCAACGAGCCGGTGGTTATGACAGGCCCGGAGTTACTCAAGGTGCGTTCCGTCATGAGCGAGTTCTCTCGCCACGGCGCGCGCGTGGTCTCGGCCACTGCCAAAGACAAACTGCGCAAGCAACTGCAAAAGGGCATGGATTTGTCGAACGGTTCGGTGAGTATCTCCGCGCAATTCGCCGGCCAGTCCAGCATCGAAGAGAACGGCTTGGAGGAGGCGTTGGCATTCGTCGGCCAGCCGCAGCCCGACATGTATTCGGCCGACCTTTCTTTGTTCGTGCTCGACGCCGGTATTAAGTTGTTGGAGGATCGACGGCCCGACATTCTCTATCTTTCGCTCACCGATTTTATCCAGCATGCTTACGCACCGGGCCATCCGGAGGCCGATCGATTTTATAAAGACCTGGATGCGCGATTCGGACGGCTGGAGGAACTCGGCGCCACGCTCGCGCTCACTGCCGATCACGGTATGAACGACAAGACCAACGACGACGGCTCGCCGTGCGTGGTGTGGTTACAAGATATTCTCGACGCCGAATTCGGGACGGGCAAGACGACGGTTATCTGTCCGATCACAGACGCTTTTGTCGGCCACCACGGGGCGTTGGGTGGTTTCGTGCGCGTCTACGCCAATGACGGGTTGTCCGGCGAACGCATTATCGAAGCCATTCAAGACGTGCCGGGTTTGGAGCGCGTGCTATCGCGGCAGCATGTTGCCGACGAGTTTGATCTCCCTACCGGCCCTGAAGGCGACGTCGCGGTGCTGGGAGACGCGCGCACCGTCATTGGATCTCGTGAAGTGGACCACGATTTGAGCGGTCTCAAAGGCCAGCGTTTACGTACCCACGGCAGCGTCTACGAGGCCGATGTGCCGATTATCTTAAGCCGTCCTGTGAGCGATGAGTATGCACAGCGTGCGCAACACGCACGGCTGCATAGCTATGAAGTGTTCGATTACGCATTCAACGGCATTGTGAACTGAGCAGGGGATCCGATCCATGAACAAGACTGGCCGCGCTGTAGTATACGATGCGCCCAATACTCCCTTTGAGGTCCGCGAGTATCCGGTGCGCGACGTGCGTGCCGGCGAAGTGTTGGTGCGTATCACCATGTCCACCATCTGTCGTTCCGACATTCACTCCTACAGCGGACACCGACCGAATCCGTGTCCGGGCATCTTGGGTCACGAAATCATCGGCGTCATCGAACAGATCGGCGACGGCATCGAAAACGACATGCGCGGTGACCGCCTCGCGATTGGCGATCGGGTGACGTGGACTGAGTATTTCGCGGACGGTGAATCGTATTATCGCGACGTACACGATATGCCGCAAAAATCACCGGGTCTGCGTAAGTATGGCCACGACCTTGTGGAAGACGATCCGCACTTCCTCGGCGGGTTTGCCGATTACTGTTACATTCTGCCGGGCACCGGAATTCTGAAACTGCCCGATGAATTGAGTGACGAAGAGGCGACGCCGCTCAATTGCGGTGTTGCCACCATGATTTCGGTCACCGAGGCCGCAGCCATCGGCATGGGCGAGACCGTAGTCATACAAGGCCTGGGGTTGCTGGGAATCTACGGTTGCGCCATCGCCAAAGCCCGCGGCGCGGCGCGGGTCATTGCACTCGACGCAGTGCCTTCCCGTCGGGAGATTGCTATGCGTTTCGGCGCCGATCTGACATTCGACGTGAGTAGCATGAGCGAAGACGACTTGGTAAAGGCGGTTCGCGATGCGTCGCCACCAGACGGGCCGGATGTGGTGATGGAGGTGTGCGGCGTGGCTTCCGTGGTGCCCGTCGGAATACACATGTTGCGCATCGGCGGTCGCTATGTGATTGGCGGGTTGGTCAATCCCAACGCACACTTTACCTTGGACGGCAACGAATTGTTGCGTAAGTGGATCACGTTACGCGGTATCCATAACTACCACCCCCGGCATCTGATCCAGGCGTTGGATTTTGTTATGGCCAACCGCGACCGTTTCCCATTCAAGGAAATCGTCGATTCGCACTTCGGCTTGGATCAACTCGGCGAAGCCTTTGCGAAAGCCGCTAACCATAGTGTGCTGCGTGCGGCCATTGTGCCTTGACTCGAAAGGTGTTGCTGGCGGGTTACGAGGCGGAAATAACCAACTCTTAATAGAGGGCAAATAGAACATCATGATCGGACCGGATCTTAACTTTTCCCCGAAAGGCCTGTTTATCGGCGGCGAGTGGCAGGAAGCTGTCGATGGCGGGCGTGTGGAATCGATCAATCCTGCAACGGGCGAGACACTCGGTGAAGTGCCGCTCGCAACGGAAGCCGATGTGGACCGCGCCGTACACGCGGCGCAAAAAAGCTACGCATCGGACTGGGGCCGGATGCCCATCCGCGAACGGGCCGGCTACCTGGAGCGCCTCGCGGACCACCTGCATAACCATCGCGACGAATTGGGGTTGCTCGATTGTGTGGATTCGGGCAATGCATTGGCAGGCATGACCGGCGACGTCGATTGGACCGTGGACACGTTGCGGTTCTTCGCCGGCCTGGTTACCGAAATCAAAGGCGAGACATCGTCCCACGCTCCGCGCCACATGAACTTCACGCGCCGCCAACCGTTTGGTGTGGTGGCCAAGATCAATCCGTTCAATCATCCGTTTCGGTTTTGTGCCGAGAAGTCCGCAGCCGCGTTGGCCGCCGGTAACACGGTCGTGGTTAAGGGCCCCGAGCAGGCTCCACTCTCGAGTTTGCGCTTCGCGGAGCTGTGCGAAGACATCATGCCGCCGGGGGTCGTCAATGTGGTCACCGGCACCGGCCAGACTGGCTCTGCCATGGTGCGCCATCCACTGGTGGGGCGTATTGGCTTTGTGGGCTCGGTGGAAACCGGGCGCATAATCGCGCGGGAGGCGGCCGAGGGGCTTAAGGAAGTGACACTTGAGCTCGGCGGTAAAAACCCGATCATTATTTTTCCTGATGCCGACCCACAGCAAGCCGCCAAAGCCGCCGTCAAAGGTATGAACATGAATCGCCAGGGCCAATCTTGCAGCTCGACTTCGCGAGTGTTCGTGCACGAGTCGTTGCACGCAGAGGTATTGGAGGCACTGGTGGCCGAGGCCGAAGCGCTGCCCGTCGGTTTCCCATGGCAACCCGGAAAAGAGGTGGGCCCCATCGTGTCCGATCGACAGTACCAGCGCGTCATGAATTTCATTGCGTCGGGTAAACAGGAGGGTGCGCGTGTGATGACGGGCGGTGGGCGTCCGGCCGATCCGGTGTTGGTGAACGGATTCTTTATATCGCCTACGGTTTTCGACGGCGTTGACGACACGATGCGCATCGCCAGGGAGGAAATCTTTGGTCCCGTCATGTCAGTGTTTACTTGGTCGGACTACGAGGACATGTTGGGCAAAGCCAACGATTTGGTTTACGGCCTGACCGCTGCGATCGTGACCAACGACCTGCATAAGGCCATGGAGACCGCCGAGCGAGTAGAAGCGGGTTATGTATGGATCAATTCGACCGGCCGTTACCTGGGCGCCCCGTACGGCGGCTGGAAACACAGCGGCATTGGCCGTGAAGAATGTTTCGAAGAGCTGTTGAGTTATACCCGAATCAAGAACATCAACATGCGATGGTAGTCACGTGTGGCGTTGGATACACTGCAATGAAAGCAGCGCAGGGCATTCGCAAAAAGTAAACTCTCGTTGGCGTTAAATTTTACGATGCCCGGCAACGCACATGCAGTAGACGGAATGAGTCATGGGTCAAGCCACACGAGTGCGCGGAGTTCGCGGCATCGATGCACATTTATTGCAGCGCATGCTCGACGACGGCGAAGAGATCGCATTATTGGATGTTAGGGAAACCGCCGCCTTTGCATCGAGTCATCTCTGGCTCGCGACGCATGTACCGTTGTCCCGGTTGGAATTGCGTATCAGACGTTTTGTGCCGCGGCTGCAAACGCGAATCGTGTTATGCGATGACGGCAACGGAATCGTCGAGCGGGCATCGGCCGTATTGGCCACTATGGGTTACGACAACCTCTATGTACTGCAGGGGGGCGTTCGCGCTTGGTTGGCGGCAGGTTATAGCCTGATCGATGGCAACTATGTGGTCGCCCATTGTTTCGGATACTTTATCGAGGAGCACTATCACACACCGGTGATCACCGGCGATGAGTTAATGGCGAAGCTGGACGCGAACGAGGATGTCGTGATCCTGGACGCACGCGACGAGAGTGACTTCTGCGTTGCGAGCCTGCCTAATGCCGTCAGTGTTCCCGCGGCCGAGGTCGCACGCCGCATCGTCGATCTTGCCCCGGATCCGAACACCCAAGTCGTGGTGCATTGCGCGGGTGTGACCCGTGCCGCGCTGGGCGCGCAAGGATTGAGAAACTGTGCGGTAGCAAACCCGGTGTTCGCGCTGCGGGAAGGCACCAGAGGGTGGATGCTAGCCGGCGGTGAGCTGGCGAGAAACAATTCTGTCGCACGAGCGCACATTTCTTCGGCCGCGAAAGCCTTCGCGACCAATGCAGCGCAACAACTCGCACGGCGATTCGACCTTACCTACGTGACTCATAACGACCTCACCCAGTGGCACCTAGAAAATCCAGACCGCACCTGCTACTTGATCGATGTGCGCAGCCGGCAGGAATATCTCGACGGGCACTATCCTGGAACGTTATTAATTCCGGGCGGGGAACTGGCGGGGATGACGATCGATCATATTGCCACGCAACACGCCCGCTTGGCATTGTTCGCGGATGAGGACTGCGCGCGGGCGGAGATTACCGCAAGTTGGATGCAGCAACTCGGTTGGTCAGAGGTCGTCATTGTCAGTGATTGGAAAAGCGCCAAAGCGTGTGTCACGGGTCCCGAACCGGACTATTATCCGGAGTTCGAAGAGCTAAATGTAACGACGGTTTCGCCTGGTGAGCTCTTAGCGCGGCTCGCACGGGAGAATTTGGCTGTGATCGATGTGTCGCACAGTGAAGATTATCAAAGATCCCATATTTCGGGTTCAATATGGGCTTCGCGCTCCCAATTATCCGCCAAATTGGACATGCCTGACCGCGCAACGGGAATCGTAATTACGAGCAGCAGAGGCCGGCTCGCGCGCCTCGCTGCTGCCGATCTCACGTCGTGCACCGACGTAGCGATAAGTGTGCTCGAAGGCGGAAACGAGGCGTGGCGCAGTGCCGGTCTGGAAACCGAATCCGGACTGGGGCAGTGCCTTGGGCATATCGACGACGTCGATCTAAACTTTCTTGAAACGCCGCAAATAGATAGAAACTTAAGATGCGAACAATATCGCCGCATCATTGCCTGGCGATACGGACTGTATCCCAAATTCAAACACGACCAACCTGTTCAATTCGTCGTTTGCTTGTGACCTTCCAGGGGCGTGGGCGAAATGGTGACGGAGGGAACTGTGCCATGAGCAGGGAAATTTGGGGTCAATGAGTCCCTGAAGTTTCCCTTATTGTACTTTCAATAGTCAGCCAGCTGGAATAACTCTCAATTACAGTGATTCATACCCGCTTGTGCGATCTCCTTTAGGAGTCATTCGACCATTTTCAATGAGGAAAGCTGCATTGTCTTTCCTCTCTTCAAAAATTACAAAAGGCTTTACAGAATGATCTCGAGAGAAAACATCTATGCCTTCAAAGTGCTCGGGTATCGGCGCACCTATGGCCCCATAAATGGTAGGAGCGATGTCAAGAATCGACGTTAGTTTCTCGTCAATAGCGAATTCAGAAAGGGTGTTAGGCGATTTTACTAACAAACTAGCACGGCGCAAATTTAATTTACGGATCGCAGCCGTTAAATCATCGCCGCTCATATGGCTCAAAAGTTCCTTAGCGCGCAACTCAGCTCCAAATTCCTTGATGCCTAGTCCATGATCTGCATGAATCATAATGAGAGAGTTTTCGTAACGTCCTAGATCCTTTAATCGAGTGATAAACTGATCAATCATTTTGAATGCACAATGCCCTTGAGCCAAGCGGGTGGTTTTAGGAAGGCCTTTATTAAACTGGCAGTTGCTGTCGAGGACGAACGGGTCATGAGGAACGAGTAGATGCAGATGAGTGTATCTGTTTTTTTCAGGAAGTAATCTCTCATCTTGTAAATATTTCTTAAATGCCTGAAAATGCCGAATCGGCCGACTCTTGCGTAGCTTAAAATCAATCGTGTTAGGATCGATAGGATCCAGGCTGAGAGAGGACAAAAATATTCCCGGCAAGTAACTCTCTGCCCAGAATTGGTAAAAACTATGGTCTTCCAGACTTTTGTCGGCCTTAACTTGGAGGCGAGTTCTTAGGTCGAAGCCGAATTCTGAATTCGGATCGGTGTGGTGTGTCTTGAGACAATTTAAACAAATGGTCTTATATCCGTGTTTCTTCAGACCGTAAACGAGCCCTTTCGCACGGAAAGCAGCTTTATCATATTTTTCGGAGCTTGAAAAAGAAGTCGGACGTGCCGAAGAAAAGATTGCCCGCAAACTGCGTTTGGTTTTTCTGAATATCGAGTAATTGTTGGGAAAAAAAGTAAACCCTTGAAGCTTATCCTCCGTATCGTATTCCTTTAGAGACTCGAGAAATAACTCCGACTGATAACCGTCAAAAAGCAGGTGGTACACATTCGGCAAATTTTTGTTGGGATTTTTGACACTAATCCAATCAGCGCTAAATTCAACCGATTTAGGTGGGTACTCGAATTTTTGTAATAAATTCCAGAAATCAAAAAAAGAGGTCACGAATAGCACGATGATGATCATTTGGAGGAAAATTGGACTTAGTTTGTCGTAGAAAAAATATTTGCGAAGTTTAAACGCTATACTAATGAGTACGGCAAAAGCACATGCTGTCAAAAACCCGCTTATTATAAGAGAGAAGGTCTGATGCGGTAGAATATTGAACAATAAAAACACAGGAACCGACAGGAAATATCCAGCCAACCCCCATGCTGCCCAGGTGAATCGTTTTGCTGAATGCAAGAGCACTAGACCGATTGAAAACCCGGCGCATGCTATTGCCAATACAGGTTGGTAGACCTGGT
>JAOTWM010000136.1 GCA_029862885.1 Gammaproteobacteria bacterium | reverse complement strand
GGTCCTGGCCGCAATATTTTTTGTCTGTAGTTTGTCGCTGGGGTGGTTGCATATGCAACGGTCGGTGCCCAGCAGTGTGACCGAATCGGTGTCGGGGGCCGAAACGGCCACCGACAGGACTTCGAGCGACGCACAGGATTTCGAAATTCCGGAGGTACCGGTAGAATCGGTGACGCCAGAGGGCGACGGTGTTCCGCAAGTCCCTGAGTAGGTGGTTGTCCCGTGAGCACAAGCCGAAGTGGTGGAATTGGTAGACACGCCGTCTTGAGGGGGCGGTGGCGCGAGCCGTGCCGGTTCGAGTCCGGCCTTCGGCACCAAGCGGAATACTAAGTGACGGGTGAGTAATAATGCTGAGTAATTATGTCCCAATATTGATGTTTCTTGGTATCGGGGTCGTGATCGGCGCGGTGCCGCTCGCGATGGGCCGGATTTTGGCCCCCCACAATCCGGACCCCGAGAAACTGTCGCCCTACGAATGCGGATTTGAAGCGTTCGAGGACTCGCGTATGAAGTTCGACGTGCGCTATTACTTAGTAGCGATATTGTTCATTATCTTCGATCTAGAAATCGCGTTTTTGTTTCCGTGGGCGGTCGCACTCGAAGAGGTTGGGTTGTTCGGTTTTGTCGCAATGATGATTTTCCTATTGGTCCTCGTTATCGGGTTTATTTACGAATGGATGAAAGGCGCGTTGGAATGGGAATAGTGGTCGGAGTGTTGATGGGAGTGACATATGGCGATTGAAGGCGTACTGGAGCAAGGGTGGGCCACCACTACCGTCGATGCCGTCGTAAATTGGGCCCGTACCGGTGCGATGTGGCCGATGACGTTCGGGCTGGCTTGTTGTGCGATAGAGATGATGCACGCCGGCGCGTCCCGATATGATCTCGATCGATTCGGAATTATTTTCCGGCCCAGTCCCCGCCAGTCCGACTTGATGATTGTGGCCGGCACGCTAGTGAACAAAATGGCACCGGCGCTACGCAAGGTCTACGATCAGATGGCCGAACCGCGTTGGGTAATCTCCATGGGTTCGTGTGCCAACGGTGGTGGTTATTATCATTACTCCTATTCAGTGGTGCGGGGCTGCGACCGCATTGTGCCGGTCGATGTCTACGTTCCGGGTTGCCCACCAACAGCTGAGGCATTGCTGTACGGGATCCTACAGTTGCAGAAAAAAATCAAACGCACTAACACCATCGCTCGTTAGCAAATCGCATTCCGATGGCCTCCAATCAAAATTTGCTTGCGCGTATCAACGAGCTGTTCGGTGAAAAGATCACCACTGTCGAGGTCGTGTTTGATGAGACAACCGTGGTGACTACGCCACAATTCTTGCTGGAGGTGGCACGCGGATTGCGCGATACACCGGACCTTAGATTCGAGCAGCTCATCGATCTTTGCGGCGTCGACTATTCGACTTACGCCGAGGAGGATCCGGATCGAACGGCCACCCCCGAGAAACGATTTTGTGTCGTTTACCATCTGTTATCCACGGCACACAACCACCGCTTGCGGATGAAGTTATTCATCGACGGCGAGATGCCCGTGGTGAGTTCCGTTGTGGACATATGGAACAGTGCAAATTGGTATGAGCGCGAGGCGTTCGATTTGTTTGGAATAATTTTTGAGGGCCATCCGGATTTACGTCGACTGCTAACGGACTACGGATTTATCGGCCATCCGTTCCGCAAGGACTTCCCGTTGTTGGGCCATGTTGAGGTGAGGTATGACCCGGACAAAGGCCGGGTGGTATACGAACCGGTCAGTATTGAACCGCGTGTTTTGGTACCGCGGGTTGTTCGCGAAGAGGGGTTCGGTGACCGAAATCCGTAATTACACGATGAACTTCGGTCCGCAGCATCCCGCGGCACACGGGGTGTTGCGTGTGGTGATGGAGTTGGACGGCGAGGTCATCCAGCGCGTCGATCCACACATCGGGCTGTTGCATCGCGGCACCGAGAAACTCGCGGAGACCAAACCTTTCAACCAGAGCATCGGTTATATGGATCGGCTCGACTACGTGTCGATGATGTGCAGCGAACACGGTTATGTGCGCGCGATTGAAAAACTGCTCGGAGTCACGGCACCGATTCGGGCCCAATACATTCGTGTAATGTTCGATGAGATTACTCGTATTCTAAGTCACTTGTTGTGGTTAGGGGCGCACGCTCTCGATGTCGGCGCGATGACGGTGTTTTTATATTGTTTTCGCGAGCGCGAAGACTTAATCGATTGCTATGAGGCGGTATCGGGCGCACGGATGCACGCAACTTATTATCGACCGGGCGGCGTGTATCGCGATCTGCCGGATTCCATGCCGCAGTACGAAACCGCGAAGGGACACAAGGAGAAGAATGCCGCGCGCCTGAACGAGCAGCGCCAGGGTTCGCTGCTGGATTTCATCGCGGCGTTTACGGAGCGTTTCGACGCCTGTGTGGACGATTACGAAACATTACTGACCGATAATCGTATCTGGAAACAACGCACCGTCGATATCGGCGTGGTGAATAAGGAGCGCGCTTTGCAGTTGGGTTTTAGTGGGCCGATGCTACGCGGTTCGGGGGTGGAATGGGATTTGCGCAAGAAACAGCCGTACGCGGTGTACGATAAGATTGACTTCGATATCCCAGTCGGGGTTAATGGCGATAGCTACGACCGCTATTTAGTGCGTATTGAAGAATTTCGCCAATCGAACCGCATCATCCGACAATGTATCGATTGGCTGCGTAATAATCCGGGCCCCGTGATGCTCGATAACAATAAGTTGACGGCGCCGCGGCGGGAGACGATGAAGCGCGACATGGAGTCGTTGATCCACCACTTTAAATTGTTTACCGAAGGTTACTGCGTGCCCGAAGGTGAGGTGTACGCAGCGATCGAGGCCCCAAAAGGCGAATTTGGGATATATATGATCTCGGACGGCGCCAACAAACCGTATCGGGTAAAAATACGCGCGCCCGGATTTGCACACTTGGGAGCGCTCGACGAAATGTCGAAAGGGCACATGATAGCCGATATGGTGGCCATTATTGGCACTCAAGATATTGTGTTTGGTGAAATCGATCGCTAAACAATAACCATGTTATCGACACATGCTCACGCCGAGATCGACCGGGAGGTCAGTAAATACCCTGACGGCCGGCAGCAGGCCGCGGTGATGGCGGCGCTGCGCATTGCCCAGCAAGAAAAAGGTTGGCTTAGCGAAGAGGTGATCGAGTATGTAGCCGGCTTATTGGGCCTCGAGCCGATTCAAGTCGCCGAAGTCGCGACATTTTATTCGATGTATGATCTTGAGCCGGTCGGCCGCCACAAGATTTGCGTGTGCACAAATATTTCCTGCATGCTGAGGGGTTCAGATGACGTTGTCGCACACCTGCAACGACGATTAGGGATTAAGGTTGGGCAAACCTCAGCGGACGGCCGTTTTAGTTTGCGTTCGGTCGAATGCCTCGCGGCTTGCGGTGGGGCACCGATGATGCAAATCGGCAAGAGGTATTATGAGAATCTCACCCCGGCCTCGATCGATGAAATTTTGGACGGATTGGAGTGAGCGAGGCCGCAAACGTGGAAATGCGAGTGTGTTTACCGGACCCCGATCTGGAGTCGCCGTGGACGCTGGCTGCGTACCAGAGCGCCGGCGGATATGCGGTATGGCGGCGCATCGTCGCTGATAATACGCCCCGCGACGACATCATCAATGAAATCAAGAAGTCTAATCTGCGCGGCCGCGGCGGCGCCGGATTTCCAGCCGGGTTGAAATGGAGTTTCATGCCGAAGGACGGACCGGGCCAGAAATATATTGTCTGCAATTCCGACGAGGGTGAACCAGGGACATTTAAGGACCGCGATATTCTCCGTTATAACCCGCATGCCTTGATCGAAGGCATGGCCATATGTGGATACGCGATCGGGGCTACTGTGGGTTACAACTATATTCGCGGTGAGTTTTGGGAGCCCTACGAGCGGTTTGAAACCGCGTTGCAGGAAGCCGAGCAAGCCGGATTGCTGGGCCGCAATGTGCTCGGCTCCAAAGTGGAATTTCGGCTCTTTACGCATCTCGGCGCAGGCGCTTATATCTGTGGCGAAGAGACAGGATTGTTGGAATCGTTGGAGGGCAAGAAAGGGCAGCCGCGAGTCAAGCCGCCGTTTCCTGCCCAATACGGCGCATTCGGTCGACCCACTACGGTAAACAATACGGAGACTTTGGCGTCGGTACCGAAGATCCTGGCCCACGGCGCCGAATGGTTTGCAAATCTCGGCTTGCCTAATAACGGTGGTACCAAGATATTTTCTATATCTGGTCACGTCAATCGTCCGGGAAATTTTGAAGTGCCGCTGGGTACGCCGTTCGCAACGCTGTTGAACCTGGCAGGCGGTATGCGCGACGGTAAGAAATTGAAAGCCGTGATCCCTGGGGGCTCATCGGTCCCGGTGCTGCCCGCCGAGCGCATAATGGATTGCAAAATGGATTACGACTCGCTGATCGCTGCCGGCTCGATGCTTGGTGCGGGTTCGGTCATTATTATGGATGAGACCACATGCATGGTACGCATGCTCGAGCGAATCTCTTATTTCTACTGGGAGGAGTCGTGCGGCCAGTGCACACCGTGCCGGGAAGGAACGGGTTGGTTATATCGGGTTATTCATCGCATCCGTACCGGCCGTGGTCGCGCCGAAGATTTGGATTTGTTGGTGGATATGGCCAATAAGATTGAGGGACGTACGATTTGTGCATTGGGCGATGCAGCGGCGTGGCCGGTGCAGAGTTTTATGAAGCATTTTCGCCACGAGTTCGCCGCGATGATCCCGGGATTGCAGTCGGAATCCGGATCGCGCGAGCGGGCGGCCTAAACCGCTATTTTTCTTGCAGACGCTACGGATACTCGCTAATGCCGACCATTGAAATCGACGGGCGTACGCTCGATGTCGCCGCCGGTACGATGATTATCAAGGCGGCGGATGACGCAGGTATTTATATTCCGCGGTTTTGCTATCACGAAAAATTGTCGATCGCGGCAAACTGTCGGATGTGTCTCGTGGAAGTCGAAAAAGCGCCGAAGCCGTTGCCCGCATGCGCAACGCCAGTGGCGGACGGGATGAAAATTTCTACGGCTTCAGCCGCGGCTGTCGAAGCCCAAAAGGGCACCATGGAATTCCTGTTGATCAATCATCCACTCGATTGCCCGATCTGCGATCAGGGCGGGGAGTGCCCGTTGCAGGATCAGGCCATGGGTTATGGCAAAGACGTGTCGCGGTTTGCCGAGAACAAACGAGTGGTGGACGATTACGATATCGGGCCGCTTATTTCCACCGAAATGACGCGTTGCATTCACTGCACGCGTTGCGTGCGATTCGGCCAGGAAGTCGCAGGTATCATGGAATTGGGCGCGAGCGGCCGCGGCGAGCATATGCACATCGGTACGTTTGTCGGCCGTAGCGTCGATTCCGAGTTGTCCGGGAACGTTATCGACCTGTGTCCGGTTGGTGCATTGACGTCAAAACCCTATCGCTTTTCGGCACGGGCTTGGGAATTAGCCAACGCGGACGCAATTAGCCCGCACGACTGTGTCGGCGCGAATCTCAACGTGCAAAGTTTGCGCAACGAAGTTCGGCGCGTTTTGCCGCGGGATAACAGGCAGGTTAACGATTGTTGGTTGGCCGACCGAGACCGCTACAGTTATACGGCGGTCAATGATTCTGATCGCTTAACGACGCCGGTGGTGCGCCGCGACGATAACTGGCATGAGGTCGATTGGCAGACTGCGCTCGACGCCGCCGTGCAGGGTTTAACCACCGTGCTGACTGAGCGAGGCCCAGCGCAACTTGGTGCATTGGTATCACCGACTGCGACATTGGAAGAGTTCTACTTACTGCAAAAGCTGGTGCGCGGGCTTGGCAGCGACAACATCGATCACCGCTTGCGGCAGCGCGATTTTCGCGACGACGCTGCCGCGCCGTTGTGTCCTGGACTCGGTCAGCCGATGTCGACATTGGACGATCAGGCGGCACTATTATTGGTCGGTTCGAATATTCGTAAGGACCAGCCGCTGTTGGGATTGCGAATCCGTAACGCGTTTCGCGCGGGCGCTACGGTTATGGCTGTTAATTGTCAGGATTACGACTTCCATTTTGACCTTGCGTTTCGCCATATCGTGGCGCCCGATGCGATGCCTCGCGCATTGGCGGCAGTGGCCGCCGCGTTTGCAGTGCAGCAAGGCATCGAGTTGCCGCGTGAATTAGCGGCCTGGGTGTCGAGTGGGGAGATAGAGTTCAGTGATTCGGACAGCGCCGGAATCGCCGGACAATTGGCGGAGCACGGTGCCGAGGCGTCGATCCTGTTGGGTTCGACGGCGCTGCAGCATGCGGACTTCAGCGCACTGCGTGCGATCGCACAATGGCTTGCAACCGAGAGTGGTGCGACCCTGGGGGTATTACCGGACGCGAACAGCGCGGCCGGGTGGATCGCGGGTGCGGTGCCGCAACGGTTGGCCAATGGTGTCGCCGCGTCGGTGAGCGGTCGGCACGCGGCAGCAATGCTTGAGCAACCGCTGGGCGCCTATATTACCTTCGGGATCGATCCAGAGCTTGACTGCCTCGATGGCCGCGGTGCGCGTGCGGCGTTACAGAGTGCGGATTTTGTGGTGAGCTTTAGTGCGTTTCGCTCTGGTCAGGAAGCCGCAAACGTGGTGTTGCCGATCGCAACGTTTGTCGAAACCGCAGGGACTTATGTGAACTGTACGGGCCAGGTACAAACTGCGGCCGCGGCAGTTGCTGCCCCCGGCGAAGGGCGGCCGGGATGGAAGATATTGCGGGTGCTCGGCAACCTTCTGGGTGTCGATGATTTCGATTATGTTACCGCGGCAGATGTCAGTGCCGAGGTCGATGTGGCCCGAATCAAGACGGGTGCGGAAGTATCCCAGTGGCAACTATACGCTCCCAACGGTTCGCGGCCGGTGGAGGGGCTCGCGCGCATCAGCGACGTACCGTTATACGCGGTCGACGCGATCGTGCGCCGCGCGGAGGCGCTGCAGGCTACGGTCGATAACCGAACGGCTGCGGCGTACCTAAACGCCGCCCAAGCGGAACGCCTCGTAGTGGATGGCTGTAACTCGGTTGAAGTGCAGACAGATGGCGCATCGGTGCGCTTGCCGGTGGTGATCGACCCACGGGTGCCGGACGGTTGCGTCTATATACCCGCGGGTTACGCAGAGACCGTCGACATTGGCGACGCGATGTCGGTTCGGCTGGTGGCGGCCTGACAATGGGCGAGACGCTGGTGTCGTTGTGGAACCTCGTGCCGGGATGGATGCAGATCGGTATCTACAGCCTCATTAAGATCACAATCATCGTCGCGCCGTTGATGCTGGCAGTGGCGTATTTGACTTGGTTGGAGCGCAAAGTTATCGGGGCAATCCAGATTCGGATTGGTCCGAATCGTGTCGGCGGGGGTTGGGGATTGGGGCAGCCCATTGCCGATGCCCTCAAACTGTTGTTCAAAGAGATTATTATCCCGAGTAACGCCAACCGCTTCCTGTTTATCATCGCCCCGGTACTGTCCATCACGCCCGCACTGGCGGCCTGGGCCGTCGTTCCGTTTACCGATTCCTTAGTATTGGCCAATATTGATGCGAGTTTGCTGTACATTCTCGCATTGACTTCGATGGGGGTCTACGGCGTCATTATCGCCGGCTGGGCATCGAATTCGAAGTACGCGTTCATAGGAGCGATGCGTTCCGCGGCGCAAATCGTCGCCTACGAGATCGCAATGGGATTTGCGTTGGTGGGCGTATTGATGGTGGCCGGTAGCTTGAATTTGCGCGAAATTGTGTTGCACCAACAGGGCGGATTCTGGCAGTGGTACTTTTTGCCGTTGTTACCGTTGTTCGTCGTGTATTTCGTCTCCGGCGTTGCGGAAACCAATCGCGCGCCGTTCGATGTTGCCGAGGGTGAATCGGAAATTGTCGCCGGATTCCACGTCGAGTATTCTGGTATGACGTTCGCGATTTTCTTTCTCGCCGAATACGCTAACATGATATTGATCGCGGCACTGACGGTGCTGATGTTTCTCGGCGGATGGTTATCGCCATTTCCGTTCGCACCGTTCACCTGGATACCGCCGCTATTTTGGTTCCTGGGTAAGACGGTGTTCGTGTTGCTATTTTTTCTGTGGTTCCGCGCGACGTTTCCACGCTACCGCTATGACCAGATCATGCGCTTGGGGTGGAAGGTGTTCATCCCGGTCACACTGGTATGGATAACCGTTATCGGTGTGGCGAGATTTTTTACGCCATTTGGTTCGTTCTTTACGTAGGCGTCAGAATACGAGGACACGATCATGTTGGCTGCGCTAAAACAATTCGGCCGCACGTTTTTTCTAGTGGAATTGCTGAAGGGGATGCAGCTCACGGGTCGGCACTTTTTCGCGAAAAAAATCACAGTGCAATATCCGGAAGAGAAGACCCCGAAATCACCGCGATTTCGAGGATTGCACGCCCTGCGCCGTTACCCTAACGGCGAAGAACGCTGTATCGCCTGTAAGTTATGCGAGGCAGTATGCCCGGCACTCGCCATCACTATCGAGTCCGAAGAGCGTGACGACGGTACGCGTCGAACTACGCGCTACGATATCGATTTGTTTAAGTGTATTTATTGCGGATTTTGCGAAGAAGCGTGTCCGGTAGACTCGATCGTGGAGACCGACATCCATGAATTTCACTTTGAAAATCGCGGCGAACACATTATTACCAAACAACAATTACTCGAGATCGGCGATAAGTATGAAGCCGATATTGCCGCCGCGCGACAGGCCGATGCGCCGTACCGATGATATTTACTGAACTCGCATTGCACCTGTTCGGCGCCGTAATGATATTTGCGGCGGCGATGGTGGTGACGATTCGCAATCCGGTCAAAGCGGCGCTGTTTCTGGTGTTGGCGTTTTTCAGTGCGGCCTGTGTATGGGTCACGCTGGAAGCGGAGTTCTTGGCCATTGTACTGGTGTTGGTCTATGTCGGCGCGGTCATGGTGTTGTTTCTGTTCGTGGTGATGATGCTCGATATCAATCTCGCGAGATTACGCGAAGGATTTGGGGATTATCTGCCGATTGGTGGATTGGTGGCGGTGTTGTTGGTAGTGGAGATGGCGGTGGTATTGCACGCGCCGGAATTTGGTGTGGATAATATGCCGCGGCCCGAACCCCATGGGGCGGACTACAGCAATACCCGCGAATTGGGCAGATTGATTTACGGCGCTTACGTTTATCCGTTTGAAATCGCAGCCATCATATTACTGGTCGCGATTGTCGCCGCAATCTCCTTGACGCTACGGCGACGCCCCGATACGAAATATCAGAACCCGGCCAAACAAGTTGCAATACGGCGTGAAGATCGGGTCCGGCTCGTGAAAATGCCGAGTGCGCCTCGGCCGGACGCCGATCGGGAGACGCCGACATGATCTCCTTATCGTATTACCTCACACTCGGCGCCATATTGTTCGCATTGAGCGTGGTTGGCATTTTCCTGAATCGCAAAAACGTGGTCATTCTGCTCATGGCTATCGAACTTATGTTGTTGGCGGTGAACATTAATTTCGTGGCGTTTGCGCACTATCTTGGAGATTCGGCCGGACAGGTCTTTGTGTTCTTCATATTGACGGTGGCGGCGGCGGAGGCCGCGATCGGTCTCGCGATCTTGATCATCTTGTTCCGCAATCGCGGCACCATCAATGTTGAAGACTTGGATAGCTTGAAAGGTTGATGGGGCGACACGCGATATGAAACTAATCTATATCGCAATCCCAATGGTGTGCTTGGTGGCAGCCATTATCGCAGGATTGATGGGACGCGTGATCGGCCGTCGCGGCGCGCACAGTGTGACGATCGCGGCTGTTGCGATTGCATTTCTGTTATCGCTAGTTGCGTACGCCGATGTCCGCGCCGGCAATCTGTTCAATGGTGCGGTATACACGTGGGGCTCCAGTGGCGGTGCGGTATTTCAGATTGGATTTTTGATCGACGAATTGAGCACCATGATGATGGTGGTGGTCAGCTTCGTGTCGTTAATGGTGCATATTTATACAATCGGTTACATGCACGACGATCCGGGATACCAACGCTTCTTCAGCTATATCTCATTGTTTACGTTTTCGATGCTGATGCTGGTAATGTCCAACAACTTTTTGCAGCTATTTTTTGGCTGGGAGGCGGTTGGCGTCATCTCTTATTTTTTGATCGGTTTTTGGTTTGATCGAGAATCGGCTGTATTCGCCAACCTGAAAGCGTTTCTCGTGAACCGTGTCGGCGACTTCGGTTTTATCCTCGGCATTGCTGCGATTATGTCGGTATTCGGGTCGTTGGATTATGCGGAGGTGTTTGCCAGCGCGCCAGCAGCCAAAGATTTGACCGTACAGCCGTTTGCCGACGTGCAGTGGCACTGGCTCACAGTAATCTGTTTGCTGCTGTTTGTGGGCGCGATGGGCAAATCGGCGCAGGTTCCGTTGCACGTCTGGTTGCCGGACTCGATGGAAGGCCCAACCCCGATTTCGGCATTGATCCACGCCGCCACGATGGTGACTGCGGGTATATTTATGGTGGCCCGGATGTCACCGCTGTTCGAGTTGTCGGAAACCGCGTTGTCGGTAGTTATGGTGATCGGCGCATTGACCGCCATACTCATGGCGCTGGTGGGCATCGTACAGAACGACATAAAACGCGTTATAGCGTATTCCACCCTCTCGCAGCTCGGCTATATGACTGTGGCGCTGGGTGCGTCGGCTTACGCTGCGGGAATATTCCATCTCGGCACCCACGCGTTTTTTAAGGCGCTTTTGTTCCTCGCCGCGGGCTCGGTCATTATTGCACTGCACCACGAACAGGATATGCGCAAAATGGGCGGACTTAAACGCGTCATGCCGTATACCTATATAACCGCGGTATTGGGCTCGTTGGCGCTGGCTGGGATCCCGCCATTCGCCGGGTTTTTCTCCAAGGACGCCATTATCGAAGCCGTACACGCGTCGCACCTGCCCGGATCGGGATTTGCGCTTTTAGCGGTCACGGGTGGCGTGCTGATTACCGCATTCTATTCGTTCC
>JAOTWM010000625.1 GCA_029862885.1 Gammaproteobacteria bacterium | reverse complement strand
CGGCTCATATTTATGGTTTTTCACGGCGAACCGAGGATGGATCGGGAGACATTCAGTCACGTTAAAGAGTCGCCGTGGGTCGTTATCGTGCCGTTGATTATGTTGGCCGTGCCGTCGGTGATAATCGGTGCAATTTATTCGGAATCGATGCTGTTTGGCGGGTACTTTGGCGGCGCAATTCACGTCGCGGCCGAACACGATACGTTGGGCCATGTCGGCGCAGCCTACCATGGCGTTTCTGGGCTCAGATTCGTCGCGGCGTTTATATGGCACGGTATGTTGGCGCTACCGTTCTGGCTCGCGCTGGCAGGCATCGGGCTCGCATGGTGGATGTATATTCGCAATCCCGAGTTGCCGGGAATGATCCAAGCGCGTGTGCGATGGATCCATACGCTACTTGATCGCAAGTACGGATTCGATGAATTCAACCAAGCGGTATTCGCTGCCGGCGCACGGCGTATCGGCGACCTGCTGTGGCGTATTGGCGATGTGAGAATTATCGACGGCTATATGGTGAACGGCACGGCCCGAGTGGTGGGGTGGTTTTCGGGCGTGATTCGCAAATACCAATCGGGGTACGTTTATCACTATGCGTTTGCCATGATTTTCGGTCTGTTTTTGCTCATGACGTGGTTTATCCGTAATTAGTTTTAATTAATTACACTCGTGTACGAATCTCATCTTCTCAGCATTGTGATTTGGCTGCCCATATTGGGTGGCTTGCTCGTGTTGGGCACAGGTGGTGACCATAATGCACCGATCGCCCGCAAACTCTCGCTCGGTATTGCGGTGGCGAGTTTCCTATTTAGCCTACCGTTGTACTTTGGATTCGATGTTGGCACGGCGAAGATGCAGTTTGTGGAGCGCGCAGATTGGGTTCCGGCATTCAATGTCGAGTACTACCTCGGCATCGATGGAATTTCCATGCCGTTCATTCTGCTCACGACCTTTCTTACCGTCATTGTGATTATCGCCAGTTGGCGCGTAATTCAGAACCGGGTCGCTCAGTATATGGCGTCGTTTCTCCTCCTGGAGGGTTTTATGATCGGCGTGTTCTGCGCGCTCGATGCGATTTTGTTCTACGTGTTTTGGGAGGCGATGTTGATCCCGATGTTTCTCATCATCGGCATATGGGGTGGCGACAATCGAATTTACGCAACGATTAAGTTCTTTTTATATACGCTGCTTGGCTCGTTGTTGATGCTTGTCGCGATCTTGTATCTTTATCATCGTGGCGGTGGGTCGTTCAATATCCTCGATTTTCACGGTATTAAGCTCGGGCTGACCGCGCAAATTCTCATCTTCATTGCTTTTTTTGCGGCGTTTGCCGTCAAAGTTCCGATGTTTCCGGTGCATACCTGGTTGCCAGATGCTCATGTGGAGGCACCGACGGGCGGCTCGGTAATCCTGGCCGCCATCTTGTTAAAAATGGGTGCCTATGGATTTTTGCGTTTCGTATTGCCGGTGGTGCCGGATGCGAGCCGGGAGCTGGCGGGGATCGTCATCGCGCTGTCGCTGATCGCCGTGGTGTATATCGCATTGGTAGCGTTGGTCCAAAACGACATGAAGAAGCTGATTGCATATTCGTCAGTTTCTCACATGGGATTCGTGACGCTGGGATTTTTCATTTTCAATGCGCGCGGGATTGAGGGCGGAATCGTACAGATGGTTTCTCACGGCTTTGTATCGGGAGCGTTGTTCCTTTGTGTCGGTGTACTCTACGACCGGGTACATTCTAGGCAGATTGAAAGCTATGGGGGCGTCGCGACCCCTATGCCCGTGTTTGCCGCATTGTTTATGTTGTTTGCGATGGCTAATGTCGGGCTGCCGGGCACTTCCGGGTTTGTGGGTGAGTTCCTGGTCATACTCGGCGCGTTTCAGGTTTACCCGTTGTACGCGGTGCTGGCCGCAACCACTCTAGTTTTTGGCGCCGCTTACACCCTATGGATGTACAAACGCGTCGTCTTCGGGGCCGTGACTAAAGATTCAGTGGCCGCGTTGCAGGACGTCGACCGCCGCGAGATTCTATTTCTCGGCTTGTTGGCAATTTGTGTGCTGGCATTGGGAATATGGCCACAGCCGTTACTCGAGGTCATGCACGTCTCGGTCGATAATTTGATCGGGCAAGCGACTATGTCGAAGCTATAGTATGGTTGGAATCGATCTTCAATTGCTGCCGGTTCTCCCGGAAATCTTCGTCGCGACGATGGCGTGTTTGATTCTCGTGGTCGATTTGTATTTGCCAGAGCGACATCGATATGTCACTTATTGGGCATGCGTTGCGACATTAGTCGTCGCGGCCTTGATGAGCATGGCGGGATTCTCCACTGTGTCGATCAAAGTGCTCAACGGCATGTTTGTGGATGACGCGTTATCGGATTTGGTCAAGGTGGCGGTCTATCTCGTTACGATTGCCGTCTACATTTACTCTCGCGAATACATTCGGGCGCGTGACTTCGACCGCGGCGAGTATTACGTACTTGGGCTGTTCGGCGTGGTAGGGATGATGGTGATGGCGTCGGCCAGCCATTTTCTGACGTTGTATCTTGGGCTCGAATTGTTGTCGTTGTGCCTTTACACGATGGTAGCGTTTCAGCGCGATTCGGTGCTCGCAACCGAAGCCTCAATGAAGTATTTCGTGCTGGGGTCGTTGGCTTCCGGAATACTGCTGTACGGTATGTCAATCGTCTA
>JAOTWM010000573.1 GCA_029862885.1 Gammaproteobacteria bacterium | reverse complement strand
GGCGACGATTCGAGATCTTCGCCCTCCTTCTTGACCATCATCATGTCTTCACGCGTAATACCTAGTGCCAGTACCGTGGGGCTTGCGACAAAAATCGACGAGTAGGTACCCACCAAGACGCCGATAAACAATGCCGCGGCAAATCCACGAATAACCTCGCCGCCCGCCAGCAATAACGTCGACACCACCAGTAATGTCGTGATCGACGTAAGAATCGTACGCCGCAAGGTCTGATTGAGCGACGTGTTCATGATGTTCACCGCCGATCCTTTGCGCATTTTCCGAAAATTTTCACGAATGCGATCGAAAACGACGATTGTATCGTTCAACGAATAACCAATGACCGCCAGCAACGCCGCCAGCACCGCCAACGAAAACTCTAGCTGCAATAACGAAAAGGCCCCGACCGTGATGACCACGTCGTGAACCAATGCCGCTACTGAACCAACCGCAAAGCGCCACTCAAAGCGCCACGCCACATAGACCAAAATACCCAGCAACGCGTATAACATCGCGAGCGTGCCCTGCTCGGTGAGCTCATCACCGACCTGGGGCCCGACGAATTCCACTCGCCGCATCTGCACGTGACAATCCTCGGTTCCACCGCTGGCCATGACACATTGCTGTACTTGGCCTGGCCGGGTTTCGTCTAGACTTTCCCCGAACGGATCACGCAGCGCCGCCACCACTGTGCTACTCAGTTGCGCCGTATCGTCGGTCCCGGCCGGCAGCCGGATCATTACGTCGCTCGCGGTGCCAAAATGTTGCACCAACGCGCTTTCGATCTGTGCGCTATTCAGCGCTGCACGCACGTCGGCGATGGCCACGGGCTCGGAATACGCAACTTCTACCAACGTACCACCGGTAAAATCGATCCCAAAATTCAATCCACGAACTGCCATTGACGCAATCGAGATGACGATCACGAGCCCGGAGATCAGCGCCGCGCTGCGCCGCCGCCCGAGAAAATCAATAGTTGTCTGTGCCTGTAAGAATTCCATTATCGCCAATACAGTTTGTCGTATCCCGTTCGTTTTATATAGCCAGTTTCTCGATGCGTTTGCCACCGTAAATCAAATTGATCACACCGCGTGTGCCCATGATAGCGGTAAACATCGAGGAGAGAATGCCGATACTCAATGTAATCGCGAAGCCTTTTATCGGCCCGGTGCCAAAATTGAACAGCACCACGGCCGCAATCAATGTCGTGATATTGGCATCCACGATGGTCGACAGCGCCCGATCATAGCCGACATGGATGCTGGCCTGCGGTGAATTGCCATTCTGCAATTCCTCACGGATGCGCTCAAAGATCAATACGTTTGCATCCACCGCCATACCGACTGTAAGCACGATTCCCGCGACCCCGGGCAACGTTAGTGTGGCTTGCAGTATCGATAATATCGCCACGATGAGTACGAGATTGACGGCCAACGCCAAATTCGCCACCAGTCCGAACACGCGGTAGTAGAACGCCATAAAGATCAGCACGAGAATAAATCCGATAATCACCGAGTTTTTGCCTTGATCGATGTTCTGCTGACCGAGCATCGGTCCGACCGTGCGCTCCTCGACGATCACCACGGGCGCCGCCAATGCACCCGCACGCAGCAACAATGCGAGATCACGGGCTTCGTCGACGCTGTCCAAGCCTTCGATCTGAAAACGAGCACTGAGCTGATCGCGAATCACCGGTGCGGTGATAACCTCTTCGATGCGGCGGGTATCGCGCACGATGTTGCCGTCGGCGTCCAGCAACGCCCTGCCGTCGGCATCGCGCCGCACCTCACTGCGTACCTCCACATAAACAACGGCCATGCGATTACCGATGTTGTCACCGGTCACACGTTGATTCCTCGACGCCCCATCGGAGTCCAACGTAATGGTAACGATCGGCCCGCCGCTTTGGGTATCCAGACTGGCCGCCGCGTTTACCATATTCTGACCGGAATAGATCACCCGATTTTCCAGTAATATCTGCCCGCGGTTGCGGGACGTAAACAATTTCGAACCACCCGGTACTGGGCCGCCCGCAACAGCGGCCAGGTTATTGTCTTCATCGACCAGCATGATTTCCAAGGTCGCGGTTCGGCCGAGGATACGCTTTGCTTCGGCCGTATCCTGCACGCCCGGCAACTGGACGACGATACGCCGGTGGCCCTGGCGCTGCACGACCGGCTCGGCAACCCCGAGCTCATCAATTCGATTGCGTAACGCCGTCATGTTTTGGGTCAACGCGGCTTCGGCAATGCCGATTCGCGCGGGCTCGGTGAGATCGACGAGGAGAAACGGACTGCCGTCTTGCTCGACGTCTTGAACCGTGATGCCCTCGATTTCCCGCTCGATGAGATCCTCTGCCCTACGGCGGTTTTCGTCATCGCGGAATTTGACGCTGACTCCACCGTTGTCGCGCCGTGATACCGATACGTAACGAATTTTTTCTTCACGCAATCGCCGCCTTAAATCTCCGATTTGGGATTCCTCGGTGCGGCGTATCGCACTTTCCAGATCCACTTCCATCAAGAAATGCACGCCGCCGCGTAAATCGAGTCCCAAATACATCGGTGCGGCGTCGAGCATTTGTAACCATCGCGGTGTAGCGGGCAACAAACTCAGCGCGGTGGTATAGTTTTCGCCGAGCTCGCGTTCCAATATGTCTCGAGCTTGTAGTTGCGTCTCGACGTCTGCAAACCGCAACTTCGCGCCTTGTGCATCGAGCACGGCCGAACTCGGTGCGGCCTCGTTCTTTTGCAGAATCCCCTGAATGTTTTCAAACGCGGCGGTATCGATGCGCAGACCGCGGGCACCCCGAATCTGGATCCCGGGATCGTTATCGAATACGTTTGGTAACGCATACAACGCGCCCACCGCCAACACCACCGCGATCACGGCATACTTCCACCATGGGTACTTATTAATCATCGATAGGGAACAAGGCTGACTAAGCGGATTTTGCGGTTCCCTTCGGCATCATTTGCGCGATGGCATGCCGTTGCACCTTGACCGTCGTGCCGGGCGCGATCTCGACACTCACGAAATTATCACCGACCTCCGTAATCTTGCCCAGCGTGCCGCCGTTGGTCACGACTTCGTCACCCTTGCTTAGCCCGGCCACCATCGTTTTATGGTCCTTCGCGC
>JAOTWM010000102.1 GCA_029862885.1 Gammaproteobacteria bacterium | reverse complement strand
GACGGTAAGTTAATCGGCCTGCAAGAATCGGATGGTGCCCTGCGATGGCAATTGCGGCGCGACGTACCGGGGTTGAGTTTGCGCGGCGATCCGGAGCCGGTGATTCATGACGATTTCGTGATTACCGGGTTTGCGAGCGGCAAACTGCTCGCGAATGAACTCGAATCCGGTAGGGTCGCATGGGAAGTTAATGCCGCAACCCCACGTGGCCGTAATGAAATCGAACGACTCATTGACGTGGAAGCACGGCCGATACTTGTTGGTAGTGTTTTGTACGTGGCGGCGTATCAGGGTCAGCTCACGGCGTTAGCGACGGGCAGTCGGCGTGTATTGTGGACATTGGAAATATCGAGCTATCGCGACATCGAGGCCGACGCCGACAATATTTATGTCGTGGATGGTAAGGATACGATTACAGCGGTAAATCGCTTAACGGGCCAAACTGTGTGGCAACAGGAGGGGTTACAGCGCCGCCGTGTCACGGCACCACTGGCCTTTAGCAACTTCGTCGTGGTGGCCGATGCCGAGGGTTATATGCACGTTCTGGACCGTCAAACCGGTGTGTTTGCCGGCCGTATCCGGATCGGTCGTGACGGTGTGCGGGTCACTCCGATCGAAATTGATGGTCGTGTCTACGTCGTTTCGATGAATGGGTCGCTGACCTCGGTTGAGATTCAGTAGGCCCCGGACTGATTGCAGGGTCTATTCCCCGCTTATGCGTTTTATCGATGAATGCTCCAAAGCAAGTGGTGCGGCACGCTACCGGCATCAAACCGGCAATCGCCCTCGTGGGTCGGGCCAATGTCGGCAAATCGACCCTATTTAATCGCCTGACGGCGAGCCACGACGCGCTCGTACATGACCAGCCGGGCGTTACCCGCGACCGGCTGTATGGTATCGGCTGCCATCGCGACCGGGAATTTCTCGTCGTGGATACGGGTGGGCTCGGGCACGACGCGTCGCCGCTACAGAAACTCGTGGATAATCAGGTGCAACACGTCCTCTCGGAGTGTGCGATTATTGTATTCGTGACCGATGCCCGCGACGGCCTCATTGTGGGCGACCACGAGATCGGCGCGCGGCTCCGCAAGCAACAGTCACCCGTGTTCGTCGCCGTGAATAAGAGCGAAGGCCGCGACGCCGATATTGTTACCGCCGAATTTCACAATCTCGGGCTCGGCATGCCCTACGGAATATCTGCAAAACGTGGTTCCGGTATCGATGCATTACTTGATAAAGTAATCGCCGCATTGCCGGCACCCGAACCGGCGGCAGACGATCTCGAGGTGCGCAGGGTTGCCGTGCTGGGACGCCCAAATGTCGGTAAGTCCACGTTGATCAATCGCATGGTTCGTGCCGATCGCGTCGTGGTTTCGGACCAACCCGGTACCACTCGCGACAGTGTGCGAATTGCATATCATCGTGACGGAATCAATTATGAGCTGATCGATACCGCCGGGGTCCGCCGCCGCCCGCGGGTTCAAGCCGGAGTCGAACGTTTTTCGGTGGTGCGCACGCTGCAGGCAGTCGATGCGGCCGAGGTCGTGATTATGGTGTTGGATGCGCAATCCGGCGTCGAGGACCAGGACGCACGTTTGGCGGGGCTTGCCAACCAAAGCGGCCGCTCGATAGTGGTGGCCGTCAATAAATGGGATTTACTGTCCGATCACAGGCGTTCCGAAGTGCGGCGCCAATTGCAGCGCAAACTGCCGTTTTTGGTATCGTCGGAGCCGGTTTATATTTCGGCATTGCACGGTTCCGGGTTGGGTGACTTGTGCATCGCCGTCGACCGGGCCCACGCATCGGCGATGATATCGCTGGACACCGGCCTGCTTAACCGCAGACTACAAAAAGCCGTAACCGCGGTGGCACCGCCGACGGTATCGGGACGACCAGTAAAATTGAAATTCGCGCACCAAGGGGGGAAAAATCCGCCTTTGATTGTGATCCACGGTAACCGAATTGCCAGTATCCCTACCTCGTACCGGCGTTACTTGGCCAATTATTTTCGTAATGCCTACGATCTGTTCGGTACCAATGTTAAGATAATCCTAAAACAAGGGGATAACCCCTACAGGTAGCGATCCGCGCCGCCGATGGGCGGACGCGCTGGGAGTGAAGCAGGAACAATCGAACTGACCATACCCGAATAGTATGGCCCTAGAATTCGCTCGACCCATTGCGAGCGATGCGGGCACAGGGGAATGGACCGGTGAGTCGAGGGCAATATTAGTGAATCTGTGGGTACGGATAAACAATCATGAGTAACACTACGAACGGAAGCGCCGTATCGAAGCCGAAGGAGCTGCTGGTCGTCATGACCGCGTTGTCGTTCATTGAGGACGCCGCGTTGATTTCACCGTCGCAGCTTAGCGATGCGAAACAAAGTCTGCAGGCGTTGTTTATTCGCGCCACCGGCGAAGAGACGATGTTGCGCAAACTTATCGATGTGCTGAAACTGAATCGTGATTTACATCAGGCATTTAGTGCGATTTCCAAGATTATTGCCAATACCACGAACGGTGTCGATGTGGTCAGCAACAAGCTGACTTACCTGAAACATTACATCGATAAACTTCCTTTGACGGCCGAGGAGAGCAACGATTTCTTCGATCCATTTCTATCGTTCAGCCACAATTTTCAGCAGAAAATTAACCGCTTCGACTTGTCGATGATGCAGTATCTCGAATTGCGTGAAGATGAGGCCAAGCGCGCTCATGAATATCGCATCGCGCAGAAGGCGAGCGAGCGTTTGCGGGAGCGGCTTTCGGGGGCTTTGGCGGCCGCTACCGATGATGTGGGCGCCGAGGCGGAGCAGTCCTTAAAGCAGGAAATACTGGGCGCCTTCGACCACGAGGAAGCACTGCAGAAACTTCGCGAAGCACAGCGGAAATCGAAGAAAATGTCTCGTGAAATAAATGACTTACTGCTTGAAGTTCGATCAATGTGTCAAATGGCAATGAATCCCGAAATGCGCGATAGCAACGACTCGGGAAACATCGATTTAACGTATCCCGACGTGTTTGTGGCATTTACCACGTCGTTGCAGCGATTTGGCCGCCTGCAACAAATCAAGGACTTTGTTATCGATTATTTGCGCCTATTTCAACGCGCATATGGAATGTTGGTGCTGGATTTCGACAGTTTCAATCGGGCTGTGGAATCAATATTCGTGAACCCCGAGCAGTATTTCGATTCCAAGATCGAAGACGAGGATATCCGTTCAAAACGCGATAAATTGCGCAAATACGAAGGGCTGATCCCGTTCCTTGAGGACGCTATCGGCGCTCTGCGGGGCGATCCGTCAATGTCCTATACAGCCTTCTCGCGCCACTTATCGGAGATCATTTCAACAGGCGGCGATGCTGGGTGGAGCCACATCGCCGAACAATTGCTGCTGGCCAAGATCGCCGCCGAAGCGGACGTAACGACGCGCTTGCAGCTCGAGTGATGCGATAGCCGTGGCGGACACGATTGACGTATCCTCGGTCCAGAACAACGCCCGATCTAGCCCGCATATCGCACGAAGGCGGACGATGTGTCAGCAATCGTGCCCATAAATCAATCAATTACTCGGTGTTTTGCGACCCGGGTCCGGTGTACAGTTTGTCCTGTTCGGATTCAGGATAAATCGGGCGTCGTATTCGTCACGATCCTTCTTGATCCATAGCTACGGCTATGTATCCGTGGACGATCGCACCGACTACTTAGCCCGATTTCCCCAGCAATCCGAACCCTTCATGCAGTATGCGGGCTAGAATAATGTATAAATAAACGGTGCGACCGCAGAGCCTTGAGAGAACACGATAAGCGCGCCGAGCAGCAGCAGCACCAGTACAATCGGCGCCAGCCAAAATTTCTTGCGCTCGCACATGAAATCCCAAAGATCACGAAAAAATTCGATCATAAGCGCATTATCCGGGTCAAAACGGTTTCTCCATATGATTGCGGTGCCGGTCGGCCCTTACTGTGCGATAACTTTTGGCCTTGTCGTCCAGTGTTCGATGCATCGGATCGACGCGCCGAATCCGGAATATAAGCGCGATCGGCAAGACCACCAAATAAAACACAACACCCAGTACGACGCGGGTCACAATAGCATTTAGTAACAACGCGACGCGCATCCAGCCGCGGTATACGGGTCGTATCTGCGCCGCCGCGAGCATTGTCCAGATCGCTAATCCGGCACCGGCGGCCCACGGCCACGGTGTAAACGCGAACTTGAACAAATAGGGCAACACCAGGCCCAACATCACGGCGATCATGCCGGCCAGGATCAGGCCGAACTGGCGCAGGCCTTTCGTATCAAGTTCCGGTATCGTGTTTGTCATGATTGATCCAAATCGTTAATCCAATTCGAACTCGCTGCGCCAATCGCCGTCTTCATGCCACTCGGGTTGATCCGGTTTCGCCATCACGCAGTTTTCCACGACCAGATAATCCATTTCGGTGCGCATAAAACACCGATACGCATCGCTTGGCGTGCAAACGATGGGTTCACCGCGCACGTTGAACGACGTATTCACCAATACCGGGCAACCCGTAAGCTCATCGAATTGCTTCAACAGGGCGTGGAAGCGGGGGTTGGTATCGGCGTGCACGGTTTGAATCCGCGCAGAATAATCGACATGGGTAATGGCTGGCAGTTCCGAGCGTGGCACATTGAGCTTGTCGATCCCGAACAATGCCTGTTGCTCGTCGGTCATGGCGATGCGCCGTGCTGGGATTACGTCTGCCACCAGCAACATATACGGGCTTGGGCCGTCGAGTTCGAAGTAATCGGCGGCGCGCTCCGCGAGTACCGCAGGCGCGAACGGCCTAAACGACTCGCGATACTTGATTTTCAAGTTCATGGTAGCTTGCATGCTCGGGTGTCGCGGATCGCCGATTATGGAGCGACCCCCGAGAGCCCGGGGTCCGAATTCCATCGGCCCCTGGAACCAGCCGATCACTTTGCCGTCCGCAAGCAATGCCGCGACGCGTTGATATAGATCGGCATCGACTACCTCGTAGTGCGCGCCGGCTGCGTCCAGTACGGACTTGACTCGTGCCGTCGTATATTGAGGTCCGAGATAACTACCGCGCATGCTGTCAGCGCCATTGACGTGTCGCGGCTGCGCAAAGGCTTGATGCCATGCGGCAAGCGCGCAACCCAGCGCGCCGCCGGCATCGCCAGCGGCCGGCTGAATCCAAATATTCCGAAATGGGCCTTCACGTCGTAGGCGGCCGTTGGCCACACAGTTCAGCGCAACACCACCCGCCAAACACAGATTGTCACTGCCGGTTTCCGTGAACACGGTGCGTCCTAAACGCAACACGATATCCTCGGTTACGGTTTGAATCGAGGCCGCAATATCCATGTCTTGTTGGCACAGATCGGATTCCGGCGCTCGTGGAGGTCGGGCGAACAACGCATCGAATTTCGCGTTGGTCATGGTCAGGTCGGTGGCGAAATTAAAATAGTCCATATTCAACCGGAACGTGCCGTCCGATTTAAGATCGATAATTTCGGAACGGATCAAATCGGCGTACTTTGGTTCCCCATAGGGAGCGAGCCCCATGAGTTTGTATTCCCCTGAGTTGACCTTAAACCCGACAAAATATGTGAATGCGGAATACAGTAGCCCCAACGAATGCGGAAAATCGATTTCCCAACAGGGAGTGAGTGAATTGCCATCACCTTGCCACACTGAAGTGGTCGCCCATTCGCCGACACCATCCATGCACATTACCGCTGCTTTTTCAAACGGGCTCGCGAAAAAAGCCGAGGCCGCATGGGATTGATGATGCTCGGCAAACATCAGGGCCGGTAATTGCTTGGATTTGATTCCAGCCAGCGCCGCAAGCTCCTTTCTGAGCAAGCTTTTCAAGTACAGTTTTTCTTTAAGCCACACCGGCATCGCCGCGAGGAATGATTTGAAACCGCGCGGCGCGTACGCGATGTAGGTTTCGAGCAGACGTTCGAACTTCACGAGGGGTTTATCGTAAAACACGATGCGGTACAGTTCCTCGAAGCCAATTCCGGCCTCGGCCAGGCAGAACTCGACCGCGTGGCGGGGGAACTCGGCGTCATGTTTTTTACGCGTGAAACGTTCTTCTTGCGCCGCTGCAACGATATAGCCGTCCTTTATCAGTGCGGCTGCGCTGTCGTGGTAATACGCGGAAATACCGAGAATATGCATATCGGGCGCGACCTTACTCTAAATTCGGTTCACCGGTAAAGATCAACGCATCGACGGTAACGCCGTTTACAAGCAACATCCAGCCGACCCACGGATCCGTATCACCGCTGCGATTACCCGCCGTGCCGAGTTGCTCACCGCGCTGTACCGGTTGCGGCGCACTGACAGACACCGCGCCAAGACCGTAAACGACGCTGACTATTCCGTGGCCATGATCGATTAATACCGATTGTGCGGACGGCTGCGGGGTCGGACTACCGGCAAAGACCCGGACGACCGTGCCGGTACCTGGGGCGCTTATCGAAGCCCCGGCCGCAGTGGTGATTTCAATTGACCGGAATTGGCCCGATGTGTGAGCCGCGGTGCTGTGCGCGTGCCGGTACTCACCGGCACTCGGTCGCTGTAACGGCCACGGCAACGAATTGGTTTCGCTCCAGGTTTTGGTGCTTGCCGTCGCGTAGGCATCCAGTTCTGCTGTGGTGAGCCGTATTGGATCGTTCGGCGTTACTGTCCGTCTCGCGTCGGCCGATTGCACCGTGGGTTGCACCTGAAATGCATGTAGTGACGCCCCAGACGCAGTCGCGATGACGTACTCACCTGGAATGATCCCTGGTGCCAAGCCGACAATAGCCATCCAGCGCTGCCGATCTCGCACTACCATTATTTGCCGACGCCCAAATCGTGCATCCGGGCGTTCGAGCGTGGCAGGCCCAAGATCGACGATTGCGATTCCGCCCGGGGACGGCCGCGCGGGTGGTAGCTCAGTGGCCCAGGCAGCGGCCGCGATCCAGGCGCTGGCTAGCGCGAGGACAAGCCCGATCGAGTTACCCTTCATGGAGGATAGTTATCATAAAAAGACAGAAAAAACAGCTAACTAAAAGAGAAATTTAAAGTTTTATCGAGTAAGAGTCGAGCCGGGCGAACGCGAATCTACTACCACGTGATTCACGCGATGCGCCACTTATCCGGATCAGTCCTCAGCACTCTCGTCGACTACCTGTAACCGCAATTCGCCCACCGCAAGTCGCGCGGCAACGCGGTCACCCACCGCGACCTGATCGGTGCGACGGACAATTATATTGCGTCGGGGGTCGCGAATAATGGCGTAACCGCGTTCCAGTATGGCTGATGGGCTGGCGCCGGTTAGATGGGTCTCCAGCACCGAAAGGCGATATCGATACCGCTGCCAAGCTGACCTTCCGGCTCGAGCCAACGCCCGCGCCGCACCGATGCGCCGAAGTTGCAGCTGCGCAATGCGGTGGAACGGGTTCTGCGCCGCGAGCCGCGCCGTCAATTCGGTTACGCTGCGCCGTTGCGTATTGATCAAATTGTCGATCAACAACCGTTGTGTCTTCGATAGATCGCCGAGGCGCCGTCGTCGCAATGTCAGTTGTTGTTGCGGGTGTACCTGGCCGAGCCGCCGACTCAGCCAGTCGACGCGTTGCTGTAGCGATTGCACCGGTCGTTCGATAATCCCGATTAGCCGGGCTTGAAGTTCGCACAGGCGATGCCACAGTGCGGTGCCATCGGGACTTGCCAGCTCGGCGGCCGCCGTCGGAGTCGGCGCTCGGCAGTCGGCGGCGAAATCGGCAATTGTAAAGTCGGTCTCGTGGCCGACGCCCGTCACGATTGGAATCCCGCACGCATAAATGGCTTGTGCCACGGCTTCGGAATTGAACGCAGCCAAGTCCTCGAGCGAGCCGCCGCCACGCACCAGGAGAAGTAGATCGCAGCTGCCCACTCGCTCGGCGAGTTGCAATGCGTCGATGATTTGTTGCGTCGCGGCCGTGCCCTGCACGGCGACCGGGAAGAGCTGCACTGCGAGCGCAGGGAAGCGCCGCCGCAGAGTGCTCAACACGTCCCGCAATGCGGCCCCGCTCGCCGAACTTATAACACCTACCCGGTCCGGAAATTTGGGCAACGGTTGCTTATGGGCAGGGTCGAAGATGCCTTCCGCTTCCAGTTTGCGTTTCAGCAACTCGAATGCGCGGCGCAATGCGCCTTCCCCGGCATGTTCAAGATAGGTTGCGATTAGTTGAAAGTCGCCGCGACGCTCATACAAACTGAGCCGGCCGCGGACCAATACTTGAAGGCCGTCGGCGGGTGCCGCATTAGGCTTAACGTGGCGGTTGCGAAACAACGCGCAGCGTACCTGGCTGTTCGCATCCTTCAGGGTAAAATAAAGGTGTCCGGAAGCCGGTGTCGCGAGGTTGGAAATTTCGCCTTCGACCCATATGTCAGGGAAACCGGACTCGAGCAGCAGGCGTACCTCGCGGCTCAACTCGGTAACCGAAAAAGTCCGGCGCGCTGGCGCGGCGCCGTGTTGATTCAGCAGCTCGTCGTGCATGGTGGCGCGTGGCGTGCCGTGTCTATACGCGATCGGCCGAGGTCGTGGGCGGCGATCACGGGTCCGGGTAATAGGGCGCGGCGTTACGTTGCGCACGGGCTTGGCGGATGCCGAGCCGGGCCGCATCGATCACGCGTTCCGCTATACGTATGGCGTCGTCGTAGTCACGCTCGCGATGCGCAGCACGGGCCGCGTCGAGCAGCGTATCGAGGTCAACCGATTTCGTGCCGGTTGCGGCATCCACCAAGCGCCACACATGGCCTGTCGCGGTAGCATGTTGGATTGCTTGCTCCGCGGTTTTTAGCGTACCGCGGGATTCATGGCCGCGTTGAATGGTCGCACAGCCTGTAACCAGCAATACACACATCACGATTGCGCACGTCTTCGCGCTGCGCTTACAGCATATCGGCATCGTATTTAGGATTATTACTTAACTCCAAGCTTGTCGCGAATTGTATCTGATTCGCAGTCGTCGGTTTACCGCTAACCACCGAGTCCGTATAATCCGCCGATGGAAAACATCGAAGAAGCACTGACGTTTGACGACGTCCTGTTGGTACCTGCCTACTCATCGACATTGCCTCGTGATGTCGATCTCGCGACCCGCCTCACAGCACGATTAACGCTAAATATTCCGCTGTTTTCAGCGGCAATGGATTCGGTAACCGAAGCCCGTGCCGCGATTTGTTTGGCCCAACATGGCGGCATCGGAGTGGTGCACCGTAATTTGACGCCGGAACAACAGGCTGCTGAGGTGCGCAAGGTCAAGAAATTCGAAAGCGGTGTGATCAGCGATCCGATCACGGTGAGTGGCGATACCTCCATACGAGACGTGATCGCACTGACCCGTGAGCACCAGATTTCCGGCGTGCCGGTGACGGATGGCGATAAAGTCGTTGGCATTGTTACCAGCCGCGATTTACGTTTCGAAACCCGTTTCGACGCGGCGGTAAGCAGTGTGATGACGCCTAAGGAGCGGCTCGTGACCGTAATGGAAGGAGCATCGCGCGATGAAGTAATGGGCCTGTTGCATAAACACAGGATCGAAAAGATTCTCGTCGTGAATGACGAGTTTCGACTGAAAGGGCTCATTACTGTCAAAGACATTCAGAAATCGACTGAAAACCCAAGCGCATGCAAGGACGCGTTGGGACGCTTGCTGGTGGCGGCCGCGGTGGGGGTTGGTGCGGACACCGATGAACGTGTGCGGCAGCTGGTGGCGGCGGGCGTCGATTTGGTGGTGGTGGATACGGCGCACGGGCACTCGGCCGGAGTAATCGAACGTGTCGAGCGCATCAAGCGCGACTTTGCCGAGTTGGACGTCATGGCGGGCAATGTCGCGACCGGGCGTGCGGCGCGGGATTTAGTGGACGCCGGCGCCGACGCGATCAAAGTGGGGATCGGTCCGGGTTCGATTTGCACGACCCGCATCGTCGCGGGCGTCGGAGTGCCACAGGTCACCGCGATATCAAATGTATCGCGGGCGTTGCGCGAATCGGAGATCAGCGTGATCGCGGATGGCGGGATTCGCTTCTCCGGCGATATTGCCAAAGCGGTTGCGGCCGGCGCCCACGCGATCATGGCCGGCAGCCTGTTGGCCGGTACCGACGAGTCACCCGGCGACATCGAGTTGTTTCAGGGCCGTTCGTATAAAACCTATCGCGGCATGGGTTCGTTGGGCGCGATGCAGCAGGGGTCCAAGGACCGCTATTTTCAGGACGGCGTTCGCGATCCCGATAAACTTGTGCCTGAAGGAATCGAGGGCCGGGTGCCGTATAAGGGGCCAATGCCGAATATCATCCATCAGCTAATGGGTGGGTTGCGCGCCAGTATGGGCTACACCGGCAGTTGCACACTCGAGGAATTACGCACTCGTGCCCATTTTGTGCGCATCACCGGCGCCGGCATGCGCGAAAGTCATGTGCACGACGTGACGATCGTTAAAGAGGCGCCGAACTATCAAACGGAAGTCTGACTCGCGTCGCTGGCAGTGTCGCGGCCGAACGCGACGTGATGGCGCTCATTCCGAGTGCTCAGCGGCCGATCTGTAGATCGTGACCAACCCACACGCAGAGCGCATTCTGGTTCTCGATTTCGGCGGACAGTACACGCAGTTGATTGCGCGTCGCATTCGCGAAGCCGGTGTTTACAGCGAAATCTACGCGTGGGACGTGGCGCTCGAAAAAATCAAGGCGTCCAAGCCTTTCGGGATCGTGTTATCCGGCGGTCCGTCCACCGTGACCGTGGAGCAAACGCCGCAGGTCCATCCTGAAGTGTTGCAGTGGGGGTTACCGGTACTCGGCATTTGTTACGGTATGCAGACCATGGTCGCGCAGCTCGGTGGCGAAGTCGAGACCGCGAGCCATCAGGAATACGGCTACGCGCAAATCGTCGCCGAAACGCCCACCGCGTTGCTGCAAGGGCTCGCTGACGCAACGGACTCCGCTGGGCGCGCGCTACTGGATGTATGGATGAGTCATGGTGACCGCGTAATACGCACGCCGGCGGGTTTCGAGGTAACCGCGCAGACCGAGAGTTGCCCAATCGCAGCAATCGCCGACCCGGAGCGCCGGTTCTACGGCGTGCAGTTCCATCCCGAAGTCACCCACACCCGCCAGGGACAACAAATCATCAATCGTTTCGTACACGATATATGCGGCTGTGGATCTGAGTGGAACCCTGCCAATATTATTGACGATCAAATAGCGTCGATCCAACAGGCGGTCGGCAGCGATTCGGTGGTGCTGGGACTGTCGGGTGGCGTCGATTCGTCGGTCGTCGCGGCCTTACTGCATCGGGCTATCGGTGCGCAGTTAACTTGTATCTTCGTCGATAACGGATTACTACGATTGCACGAAGGCGATCAGGTCATGCAGACATTCGCCGAACACCTCGGTGTCCACGTCTTGAGGGTGGACGCAGAACAGCGATTTCTCGATGGCTTGGCCGGTGTGTCCGACCCGGAGCAGAAACGAAAAATCATCGGAAATACATTCATCGACGTGTTTCAAGAACAAGCAGATCGAATCGAAGACGCCCATTGGCTCGCCCAAGGTACGATCTATCCGGACGTAATCGAGTCGGCGGGGTCGACGACCGGCAAGGCCAAAGTCATCAAATCGCACCATAACGTGGGCGGCTTACCGGAACGAATGAAGCTCAATTTGCTGGAACCGCTTCGCGAGTTGTTCAAGGATGAAGTTCGCGAAATCGGCAGTGAACTTGGACTGCCCCACACAATGATCTACCGGCATCCGTTTCCCGGGCCGGGGCTCGGGGTGCGCATTCTTGGGGAGGTACGCAAGGAATTTGCCGATCTGCTGCGTCGCGCGGATGCGATTTATCTCGAGGAATTATACAAACACAAACTGTACGACGAGATCAGCCAGGCTTTCGCGGTGTTCCTGCCGGTAAAGTCCGTTGGTGTGGTCGGTGACAATCGCGCGTATGAATACGTGATCGCGTTACGGGCCGTGGAAACCATCGACTTCATGACCGCCAAATGGAAGCACATTCCCTACGATATTCTGGAAATTATATCGAACCGGATCATCAACGAAGTGCGCGGCGTGAGCCGCGTCACCTACGATATTTCCAGTAAACCGCCCGCCACCATCGAATGGGAGTAGGGCAGTAAGCGCCTGGGGCGGCATGTGGCGATGGAATCGGTAGCGGTCCACGAACGCTGGATGCGCGCAGCCCTCGGGTGCGCAGCACTTGCCGACAGCGAGTCGGAAGTTCCGGTCGGTGCCGTGGTGGTGGCAGGCGGCGCAATCATTGGCCGTGGCTGGAATCGGCCGATTGCCAGCAGCGATCCCACCCATCATGCGGAGATCGCCGCCATTCGCGATGCCGCGGCATCAAGCACAAACTATCGGTTGACCGATGCGACACTATACGTGACTTTGGAGCCCTGCATTATGTGTGCGGGTGCGATCTTAAATGCCCGGCTGCTACACGTCGTGTTTGGCGCGCGCGATGCGGAGCGTGGTGCGGCCGGTTCAATCGTAAACGTATTGGACTCGCCCTTTACTACCCACCGATGCGATGTGACCGCCGGCGTGTTGGCCGATGAGTGCAGCGCATTGCTCACGGATTTCTTTGTCCGGAAACGTGTACTCGAACCCGGGGGCAAGCGCCGGCCCTGAGGCGAGCGTGCTAAAATATCGCTATTATTCGGGTTACACCTACCTAAGGTAAGCCGTAAGTGCTACCGGTTTCGACACTGACGGTAAGATTATTCGAAGTTTTTGGAGAGGTACCGAAGCGGTCATAACGGCGCAGACTCGAAATCTGTTGGGGGCAATAGCCCCACGTGGGTTCGAATCCCACCCTCTCCGCCAATCGACGTAGGAATATCGTAGTTAATCAGTTAGTTAGAGACGGGCATTCAATTATGGTCCCCCATTTAGCCCCCCGATAGATCATTGCCAAATATCCTTTCGGACATTTCCTCACCAACCCGATTCGCACCCTGCACGCGGCCTGCATCCCAATTCCAATCACCCAGTACTGCTCGCCGTTGCACGATGACTAGTTGCCGGTGGGGCAGTTTGCCGACGCTACTCACTCCCCCGGCCACACGCGCATAGTGAGGTATCGCCATTCGCCCTAAATAAATCGTTTTCTGCTGTGAGATCGAACCAAATGATGCTATTCAATCCCAATATGACTCCATGACCTTGACTACTGTATATACATACAGTTAGGAGCGCGTATGAGCGCCGTAGCCTGACGATTGTCGGGTTAGGCCACCCACCCTACCGGGTACGGGGTCGAAGTCCCTGAGGGCGGGGCTACAGAATGAGCCCTCGCCGATCAGTCGGGGCATATCGCCGGCTGGTTGGGCTGGGGGTCAAGTTTAGGCTCCATACGATCGCGGGCTGTGTATGCGTAGATTGGCTGTGGCTTGCAGTGGGCGGTTTTTCGTCCTACTGACCGGCTGGATGTACCGTAGGCTAGGCAACAATCGTCGCCTATGTCCGGCTGATCCTAAGACAGAGTGGCGACGGGAGCGTCTTTGTTCTTTGTCTGGCCCATTAAAAGATAGTGACGCAGTCACATCAGCTAGTAGTTCGGTACGGGCACCCCGACCGGGCCAACGCAGCCCCTAGGTTGTAGGGAAAGTCCCACCAATCTATTCGACGAGCTAAAAAAGTAAACTAGACAATATGTACCCATGAGAGATCAGTCCAAGGTGGAAGCACACTTGCGAAACCATGGGTTTGACCTATCGCAACCCTACGAATACCGACGTATAGCGGGGCAGTACGTGTAGATGCAAGATCAACG